>CACXSS010000020.1 GCA_902770245.1 uncultured Planctomycetota bacterium
GTTCCAGTCCATTTCGCAGGAATAGATATTCACGTCCGGCGCGCCCTCTTTCGACCCGCCGAACCATGCCAGCATAAACCGACCGTCGGGAAGCTCGGTAATTGTCGACGCATGGACGCTTGGCGTCGGGACGTCAACTAACCTGGGGGCGTACGACGTCTCGTCTGGCTCAGCCATCTGAGCTATCTTTTCTTCGACATAAAATTTCGGCGGCGCGTACTGCGGCTGCAGGTATCCCAGAACAACCGCTAAAACGATACACCCGCTTTTAATTACAATGGATTTCATGCTGAAAAGGTATCATTTTCGAGCGATATTGTCAAGAGTTATTATCGTATTACCAATCGATGAAAGGCGGTAATGGAGTGAGCGTTAGCGAACGGAATTACGCATTCGCCGGAACGGCGAACAAAAGTTGAGAAGTGTACATAACAAAACGACGCAGCCGAAAAACTTCCCCGGATGGACTCCGTCCTCGGAGTCCAACTTGACGGTCCCGCCGTCAAGGTAAATGCGGAAGCCTCCAAAAAAAATCGAACGTGAAAAGCCCGTCAGACCTGCTGGATCGCGGCTGTGTCAGCCGCCAAAGAAGTCTCACGCAGAGATTCCTTCATTTCTTCTCGGATTCAGATGGACGCCCCATTTCGTTCTGATTGCGGTTTAATCGTTCTACAAAACCTTTCAACAATATATATTCTGGCGCGTTCATTGGATATTCTTTAAGTCTATTCTGAAATAGTTGAATCGTTCTTTTTTTATTAAAAGCAATCGGCATTTGGTCATATTCGCAAACCCCGCTTTGAATTTGCATTGCAAATCGACTTAGTAATAACGCGGCGTTCTTTTTATCGAGACGGCTAACTATATAATCTACCGTTTCTTCCGGTGTAAAAACGAACAAACAGGTTCGTATGCATAAATCTGCCATGATCAAATCCGGGTATTCATTCTCAGAGGACGGAATCTCCATCGACTTAATCACATTGTCAGGCGTTGATATATTATTATCCCAATAATATTCAAGAATCGCTATTAAATCCGATTTTACTTCCGGTTTTTGACGCTGACTCATTAAGAAATCGCCGATAGCAAAAGGGGAAACGCTTTGAGGTTCCTTTTTATACAGATTTTTAACCTGCTGGATGATTTTCGCATACATTTCCGATGTAATACGCGAATAACTAAAAAATTCAAGGTAATCCGAACAGGAAATTTTGTTATCTTTCCGCAGACGTTCCAATACGTGACAGAACAGCCTGTTATTCAAAAGTTCTCCGCGATAATCCGAGAACGGCAAACTGTCGGGAAAATTATCGAGAGGAAAATCCGATTCTGTTAATTGCTTATAATTGTCTTCCAGACAGAATGGAAACGCCCGGGCTATCGCTTTTGAGTCGTCAGGATTGATGGAAATAATTGTCAATCCCAATTCAGAGTTATCAAGAAGGGCGGCAAGATGGGGTTTTTCAACCGATTTTTGATAATCGAAATCGAGCATGCTATATAAAATCGGCAGCGCTTGAGAACTTCTCTTTCCACAATAGCGCAGAGAACGCAGGATTTGCGATATACCGTCATAAACATAGCAAAACTCATTCCAGACAGCCTCGTTTTCCTGTCCGAGTTCATTCGCTCTGGCAGCCGTCCACAGGTCGTAATTCTTTTTAAGATTACTAAACAACTCTTCCAATTTGCGAATTTCCCTGGCAATAACGTCATCTGAAACGTCGGCGCCTAAAGCGGAAATGCAATGTAATTCTCCCAGCCAACTGGGTAAGCAAGATCTCTCAATCCAATCGCAGCCAAAGAATTCGGAAAAATACAAATCCGTCAGGACGCTATGTTCAAAAAGAAATTCAACTTCAAACTGGCTCTTTTTATACTCCCAGACTGTTGGAATATTATCAATTTTTCTTACCAAGTTCAGCAGCTCTGGTTTTAATACATCCGGCTCCAGATGACAAAGCTGATTCAATATATAAAAATCTGTTATGTCAAACTGAGCTTTTCTTTTCAATTCATTTATGATTTGAATTATACATTGACGCTGCTTGAACAGTTCTGGATAGTTGCATCGAAAAACGGGATGGTAAAAGAGTTTGATTAAAACCGCTTTCTGACAAAACGTCTCCGACTTTGCCCAGGAATTTAAATACTTTTCTCGATCCGAGTCAGAATCAAACGATTCCCAAAAAACGTATAATTCACTTGCAGACATTTGCCCTGACGAGCTGTAAAACGTTTCTTTGCACAGTTCCATCGGCGAAAGCGGTTCATTTGCAAACGCCAATGAAAACAACGATATAACGGCTGCTAACAGAGTGGGGATAAATCGAAAGACAAATTGAGGCGCATTCATGGCGAATTCAAATCAAACGGATACGGGATTAATATCGTTGGAAAAACGTTCAATTATTAGTATATTCAATTCCGAACAAAAAACAAGAGGTTTCGTTGAAAAATTTTCGTTGTAAAAATAGAAGCGGGCGACACGCCTGCGATCCAGTAGGGCAGAAATGGAATTCCCCCCCTCTTGAATCCTCTTGTATAAAGTCAGGGTTGACGCTATAATTAAGCTGTCCAATTAAACAATCCAAACGTCTATAATCTCATTTTTCAAACCATGACAGACAAAACATTTCAGCGTCAAATTGCATGGCGCGCTGCGGCGTTTATAGCGTCGATGCTTTTACTTTTTTCTGCCGCCGCGGCTGACGATTCGGCGCCGGGGGGCAAGCGTCCGAACATTGTTCTGATTTTAGTAGACGACTTGGGCGCGTGCGATCTTGTGTATTCCGGCAGTCCGTACCATCAAACGCCGCATATTGACTCTCTGGCGGATAAAGGAACGGTCTTTACGCAATGTTACGCCTCGTGCGCCGTCTGCTCTCCCACGCGAGCGTCGCTGCAGACGGGGAAATCGCCGGCGCGGCTGGGGCTGACGGACTGGATTCGCGCCCGATTTCAGGGCGGAGTTCAGCCGACGCTGGTCGACGGTCAGTGGCCCTACGAGAAAAACGGGAAGAATCGCTTGTCCTGCCCCGTCAATCCGATTCAGATGGAACTGGAAGAGTTCACCATCGCAGAAAGGCTCAAGGAGCTTGGATATCGAACCGGATACATCGGCAAATGGCATTTGGGAACAGACGAGTTTTTCCCCGACAAACAGGGCTACGACGTCAATCGCGGAGGCTGCGATTTGGGTCAGCCGCCGTCGTATTTCGACCCGTACTATTCCACGTCCACAGAACGCGATCCCGGCGACGAGAAGAAGAATCCGCGCTATCGAATTACCACTTTGAAACCGGAACAGACGGGAGAGTTTCTTACTCATCGAGAGGCGCGCGAAGCGGTAAAGTTCATACGGGAAAGCGGCGACAAGCCTTTCTTTTTGATGCTTTCACATTACGCGGTTCACACGCCGATTATGTGTCCGGAGACGGTTAGACAGAAGTACGATCAGATTAAACAGGAACGGGGCAAGACGAATCCGAATCTGCTCAAGCCCTTTGACGGCGACCGGGACGACCTGGACGAAAGCCAGCAGAGTAACGAACAGCGCAATCCCGCATACGCCGGGTTGGTTGAATCGGTTGACGACGCGGTCGGCATCGTTTTGCAATGTCTGGTTGAACAGGCTCTGGAAGAAAACACGATTGTAATATTCACTTCCGATAACGGCGGGTACTGCGGCGTTACAGATAATTTCCCCTTGCGGGAAGGCAAGGGAACGCCGTACGAAGGCGGTTTGCGCGTCCCGATGATCTTTTACGTTCCAGACGCATTGAAGAAATCGCCAACGGCTAAAAGTACGGACGTTCTGTTTTCGACCTGCGATTTCCTCCCAACGCTTTTGGATTTCGCCGGACGCCCTCTGAGCGAACAGGAACTCCAACAGCAGAACCTGGACGGGAAGAACATGGCTCCGTTTTTGCGCGGCGAGACGGCTGCCGTCGAAATCGATTTGTATTGGCATTTCCCGCATTATCGACGCGAATTCGACCCGTATTCCGTTATTCGTACGACCGACGGCTGGAAGCTGATTCGGCGCTACACTCTCAGCGGCGCGAAATACGAGCTTTACGACTTGAAATCCGACCCGCAAGAGCGAACGGATTTATCCATTCAGAAACCGGATAAAGTAAAAGATCTGTCGGAAAAGCTGGACGATTGGCTCAAAAGAACCGGCGCCCGGATTCCGATATAAGCGGTAAAATGGAAGGCGGTAATGGAGCGACCAACGGGAGCGAAATTACGCAGTTCGCCGTCAGGCGAACCGAAACGTCGGAAGCCCATTAAACAAATTTACGCAGCCGAAAACCATACTGGATCGCGGATAAAATCCGCCGAAGAAATTTAAGCCGCAAAGAACGCAAAGAGATGGAGTAAGCCCCGGAAATTCTCACGCGAAGTTCGCAAAGTTCGCGAAGTAATAAAAAACGGACGCGAAGCGTTCAACTAGAACCGCGTAGCGGTTCAATATTTCTAGCCGTGGGTTTCAACCCACGGAACAAAGAAAAACAATAAAACAAATATCGTTAAACACTCTTTTTCTCTTGTCCTTCAACGAAGGGCGAGAGAAAAAGATACTGCAACGTTCGAAAAGAATGCCGAAGCCCGTCTGACCTGCTGGTTCGCGGGCGTATCGCCCGCCAAAGCATCTTTGCCGCTGCCGCCCCCCCCTTCTAAATCCCCTTGTATAAAATCGAAAATGTCGTTATAATATAATTAATAGTTCAAATTGAGCGAACGATAGCGTTATCGTCATACGAAAGTTTTTATCATTTAGCCAAATCAAGAATCGTACAATATTATGAACGTCATTCATCGCGTTTTGAGCGTTTTGTTTGTTTTGGGAATTTGTCTTGTCGGCGTGAGTTATTCAGCAGAGAATTCCGACAGTCAGTCCAAGGCGAAAAGATTAATAGTTACGATATTTGGTCAGGAAAACGTAGATCGTTTTGAACAGATGTTCGAAACCAACAAGTTTGATTTTGATTATTGCGACGAAGACAACCGCTGCGTCCTTCACTATGCCGTTTTGTTGGGAAACATAAACCGGGTTCAAGAGCTTGTAAAACAGGGCGCGGACTTAAATACAAAAGATGACATTGGCAGGACGGTTCTGTATTACGCCGCCCGAAGCGGGAATTTAGAACTGGTCAAATGGCTGGTTGAAAAAGGACTGGACGTCAACGTAAAAGACAACGGCGATAAAACAGTTTTACATTCAGCCGCCGAAAGCGGAAATCTGGAACTGGTCAAGTGGCTGGTAGAACAGGGCGCTGACGTCAAATCAAAAAGCATATTTGGAGAAACTGCCTTGCATCGCAGCGCCAGCAGCGGCAATTTAGAACTGGTAGAGTGGCTGGTTAATCAGGGATTGGATGTCAAAGCTAAAGACAAAAATGGAAAAACCGCCTTGCATTACGCCGCTGCAAGCGGCAATATAAAACTGGTTGAGTGGCTGGTTAATCAAGGGTTGGACGTCAATGCAAAAAACGATAGCGGTTTTACAGCATTGCATTACGCCTTCATCAGCGGCGGCAATCTGGAATTGGTTCAGTGGCTCATAGATCGCGGCGTGGACGTCAATGCCAAAGACGACGAAGGAAAAACTGTCTTGTATCGCGTTATTGAATTCGATGGCGATTTATGTCCGGATGAACAAAAAATCTGCCATAAACGAAAGCTGGTTCAATTGCTGGTTGAACGCGGCGCGGATGCCAATATAAAAGAAAAAAGCCGTGGATATTCCGCTTTGCATGAAGTTGTTTGGAACAATGATGAAGATATAGCTAAATTATTAATTGAACATGGCGCAGACGTCAAATCAACAGACAATAACGGCGTTTCAATTTTGCATGACGCCGCTCTAAACGGCAATTTGAAAATGGTTCGATTGCTGGTTGAACACGGCGCAGACGTCAATGCAAAAGACGACGAAGGATTAACTGTTTTGCATTTTGCCGCCAAAAGCAAGAGTCTGAAAACAATTCAATGGCTGGTTGATCAGGGATTGGATATCAATGAAAAGACGGAGAGTGGAACAACGGTTTTGCATTATGCCGCCCAAAGCGGCAGTCTGAAAACGGTTCAATGGCTGGTAAAACAAGGTTTAGACGTCAACGCAAAAAACAATGATGGTAATACCGTTTTAGATTATGCCTTTAATGGCCATCCCTTTGACAATAACAATCGGAAAATAATGAAATGGCTTAAAAAGCTTGGCGCAAAAAGAATTAAGACAAAGGGACTGATTCACGGTTCAGGTTGTTTCTAACCGAATTAGCTATTTAACAATAACCAAGGAGGATTCTGTATTATGTACCGTATTCATCGCGTTTTGAGCGTTTTATTTATTTTGGGAATTTGTCTTGCCGGGGCGAGTTGCTCAGCAGAGGAAACGAAAGGTCAATCCAAGATGAAGGCTTTTATCGCGCAGTTGTTTGGTAAACAAGAAGTTGAATATTTTGAACAGATGTTTGAGGATGGAAAAATTGATTTCTCATATCGTTCATCGTATCCTCGTACTCCAGGTGTGAATATTCTTCACTATGCGGCGGCGTCGGGCGACTTGAATCGAGTCAAAGAGCTGATAAAACAGGGAGCGGATATCAACGTTAAAGATCATGCAAAAAGAACCGTCCTGAATTATGCCGCCTTGAGCGGTAATTTGGAACTGGTCAAATGGCTGGTTGAACACGGTTTAGACGTTAAAGCAAAAAACGATAACAAAGAGACTGTTTTGCATTCAGCAGCCATTGCAGGCAATTTGGAACTGGTCAAATGGCTGGCTGAGCAGGGATTGGACGTTAAAGCAAAAGACAGAAAAATGGGAACCGTTTTGCATGCAGCCGTTTTAAGCGGATCTTTAGACGTCGTTAAGTGGTTGGTAGAACAGGGTGCGAACGTCAAAGCTAAAAGCATAGACCGAGTTACCGTTTTGCATTGCGCTGCCAAGAGAGGCAATCTGGAAATAGTTCAATTTCTTGTTGAACGCGGGGCTGACATCAACGCAAAAGACAGTATCGGAATAACGGTTTTGTACGAAGCCGCTCAAGGCGGTTCTTGGGAAATGGTTCGATGGCTGGTTGAACGCGGCGCAGACGTCAATGTAAAAAACAGATTGGGAGACACCGTCTTACAATTAGTCGGCAAAAGCGGCGATCTGGAACTGGTTCAATTGTTGGTCGAACGCGGCGCGGACTTAAATGCAAAAGATAACATTGGCAATACTGTCTTGTTCTATGCCGTTGAAAGCGGTAATTTGAAACTGGTTCAATGGCTGGCTGAACAGGGTTTGGACGTTAAAGAGAAAGACGAGTTCGGAGGCACGCTTTTGCATTCAGCCGTCTCAAGCGCTTCTTTGGAACTGGTTCAATGGCTCATTGATCAGGGTGTTGACGTTAAGGCGAAAGGCGCTGAAGGATATACCGCTTTGCACTATACTATTGGCAGCGGCAATCTGAAAGTGGTTCAGGCCCTTGTCGAACGCGGCGCAGACGTCAACGCAAAAGACGTTAACGGCAAGACGCCTTTGCACCGTGCCGCCATATATGAGGATTTAGAAATTGCCAAATGGCTGGTCGAACGCGGCGCCGACGTCAATGCAAAAGACGTTGATGGCAGGACGCCTTTGTTTTTCGCCGCTAAAAAAGGGAATTTGGAAATGGTCAAATGGCTGGTCGATCACGGCGCTGACGTCAAAGCAAAAAACAACTATGGAAGTACCGTTTTGGATGAAGCCGTCTGCAGTGGAAATTTGGAATTGGTTCAATTCCTTGTTAAACGCGGCGCCGACTTCAACGCAAAAGAAAAACTGTTTAAAAAAGCCCTCCAAAATGGCAGGCTGGAACTGGTCAAATGGTTTGTTGAACTAGGCTTAGACGTCAAATCAAAAGATATGTATGGAACAACGACTTTGCATTTAGCTGCCGAAAGCGATAATCCGGAATTAGTTCAATGGCTGGTTAATCGAGGGTTGGATGTCAATGCAAAAAACGATAACGGAGAAACAGTCTTGCATTTCGCAGCCCACGCAGGCAATCTGAAAACGATTCAATGGCTGGTCGAGCATGGCGCGGATATTAAAGCAAAAGGCGATTATGAAAAGACTGTCTTGCATATTGCCGTTGAAGAAGTCTATGAACTAAAACTGATTCAGTGGCTGGTCGAACACGGCGCGGACGTTAATGCAAAAGACACTCATGGAGATACGCCCTTGCATTCTGCCGCCCAATGCGATGATTTGGAAATGGTTCAATTGCTGGTTGAACACGGCGCGGACGTTAACGCAAAAAACAATTATGGAAGTACCGTTTTGGATGAAGCAATGGATAAGGAATTGGTCAAATGGCTCAAAGAGCATGGCGCAAAAAAATCAGAACAATAGGGGCGGTTTTGCTTTGGCGGATAGAATGTCCTCGAACCCGCAGGGCGGATGGTTTGCGCTGCGAAAAAGATTTTTGGATGCTTCCGCTTTTTCCTTGACGGCTGCGCCGTCAAGCAGGACTCCGAGGGCGGAGTCCATCCGGGGGGCGATTCCGGCTTCGTCGATTTGTTAAACACAATTCCAACGTTTTGTTCGCCGTTCCGGCGAACTGCGTAATTCCGCTCCCGTTGGTCGCTTCATTACCCCCTTCCATTTCCGTTCGCTTCGCTCACACCCACGGGTTTACACCCGTGGCTAGCCTAACGTTTATTTCTTTGCGATCTTTGCGTTCTTTGCGGCTTAAAATTTCTTCGGCGGCTGACACAGCCGCGAACCTGCAGGGCAAGCGAGCTTTCCACGTTCCAGAGGTTTTGAAGGCTTCCGCCGCAAAGCGTTCTTCTTGAGATGAGCGCTATGCGTAATTCTGAATTCCGCATTAAATTTCCCCATCTTTTTCTCCCCCCCGGTACTTTTCAATCGGAAAAAAAGGTCTATAATATATATTCATGAAAAACGGTTGGAGGGACGAGTTCCATCTAACCGGGTTATTCATAGAGTTTATAGCCCCGGAACGATTCGGCGGCTGGTATATTATTTTTATAGACTGGTTCTTGTCCGCCGGACGTTGGAATCTCTTTCCATCGCGAAGCGTCAAGGGCTTACCATTTCCATTTAGAGGTAATCAGACTATGGCAGACCTGTCTCGTATTAACACCCTGTTTTATCCAAAAAGCATTGCCGTCATCGGCGCCTCGGCTAAAGAAGGTTCCGTCGGTAACGACGTCGTCAAAAACCTGAAGGCGACGTTCAAGGGCGACATCTATCCCATTAACCCGAAAGCTCCTGAAATCTGCGGCTTGAAGGCGTACACCTCCGTTCTGGAAGTTCCCGGCGACGTTGAATTAGCTGTTATTTCCGTCGCAGCCAAGTTCGTTTTGGGCGTTGTCGATCAGTGCATTGAAAAGGGCGTCAAAGCGCTCGTCTGCATTACTGCCGGTTTCAAAGAAATCGGAGGCGAAGGCGTCGAACTGGAAAAGCAGTTCCAGGCTAAAGTCAAGGCGGCTAACATCGCGTTGGTTGGACCGAACTGCTTGGGCGTTATCAACGCTGAATCGGACGCTTGCTACAACGCTTCCTTTGCCAACCAGACCCCGATGTCCGGCTCGCTGGCGTTCGTTAGCCAGTCCGGCGCTCTGTGCACGTCCGTTTTGGACTTCGCCGCTCAGCGTGAAATGGGATTCTCCAAGTTCGTTTCTTTCGGCAACAAGGCTGACGTCAACGAAGTTGACCTGCTCAACTACCTTGCTGAAGACGACAAAACCAATGTCGTTGCAATGTATCTGGAAGCTATCGGCGACGGCGAAGGATTCACCAAAGCCGTTCGCAAGCTCCTGTGGGAAAAGCACAAGCCGGTTTTGATTCTTAAGTCCGGTCGTTCCGCCGCTGGCGCGAAAGCCGTTTCTTCTCACACCGGTTCTTTGGCTGGAAACGACGCCGTTTACGAAGCTCTGCTGAAGCAGTCCGGCGCCATCCGCGTTGATTCCATTGAACAGCTGTTTGACTACGCCGCTTTGTTCTGCAATCAGCCGCTTCCGACAGGCAACCGCTTGGCGATTATCACCAACGCTGGAGGTCCTGGAATTATGGCGACCGACGCTTCAGAACGCGTTGGCTTGACCCTTGCGACTCTGTCCGAAGAAACCAAAGCCGCTCTGCGAGAAAAACTTCCGGAAGCCGCGTCCGTTCGCAACCCGGTTGACGTCCTCGGCGACGCCAAACACGATCGTTACGCTGACGCTGTTACAATCGTCATGAATGACGCCGACGTTGACATGGGCTTGGTCATCCTTACCCCTCAGTCCATGACCGACACCGACGAAATCGGCAAGATCATTCCTGAAGTTGCCAAGACGTTGGGCAAACCGGTCGTCTGCGCGTTCATGGGCGCTGAATCCGTCAAAGTCGGAGCCGCCAACCTTCGCGCTGGCAACGTCCCGAACTACGCCTTCCCGGAAAACGCCATCGGCGCTTTGGCTGCCGGCTACAACCTCACTCAGACCATTGCTCAGTCCGCCGACAACTCCACGCCGACCATTTCCGGCGCTGAATCCGCCAAGTGCGCTGAACTGATTAAAGAGAAGCTGGGCGACAAGGATTCCGTTTACCTGACTCAGGCGGAAGCCCGTCCGCTGTTTGCCTGCTACGGCATGCCGCTGCTGAAGTCTGCCGTTGTCAAGTCCGCAGATGAAGCCGCCGCCACCGTTGGCGAATGGGGCGTTACCGTCGTTATGAAAGTCATGTCGGACGACGTCAAGCACAAGTTCGACGCTGGCGGAGTTCTGCTCAACATCACCGGAGCTGACGCCGCTCGCGACGGATACAACAAGATTTACGAAAACATCGCCAAGAACGTCCCCGGCGCCAAGATCGACTCGATTCTTATCGAACAGATGGCTGCCAAGGGAACGGAAGTCATTCTCGGCTGCAACCGCGACGCCAAGTTCGGTCCGTTGGTCATGTTCGGCATGGGCGGCACAACCGCTGAACTGATGAAAGACGTTCAGTTCCGCCTCGCCCCGATGAGCCAGTACTGGATTCACTCCATGCTGGAAAACACCAAGGTTTACAAGCTCATGAACAACTACCGCGGTCTGGGACAGCACGACCTGGCGGCTCTGGAAGACGCCCTGACTCGTCTGTCCGTCATGGTTGCCGAAAACCCGGAAATCGCCGAGCTGGACATCAACCCGCTTATCGTCCACGCCGAAGGACAGGGCTGCTCGCTGGCTGACAGCCGTATTGTTCTCAAGAAAGTCAAATAAGATTTTCAGACGGTAGACAAGAGACAATAGGCAGTAGTGAAATTTTTCGCTGCTGCCTACTGTCTTTCTTGGTCTTTGTTATAACTCTTTGAAAATCAGCGCGGTGGCGTAGACTTCCAGAAGAACTTGTTCTCCGATGGGACCGACGCCTTCTCCTGTCTTGGCTTTTAGTCCGATAGATTCCGCCGGGACGTCCAGAAGGCGGGCGATGTTTTCTCTGATCGCGGCAACGTACGGCAGAAGTTTCGGTTTCTGCGCCATGACGACCGCGTCGAGGTTGCCCAGCTTGTATCCTTCCGCCTGAATCTTGTCCCAGATAATCTGAAGCATCTCCCCGGAATTGCGCCCGCGGTTCTCCTCAGCCGTGTCGGGAAACATCTGTCCGATGTCGCCCATGGCGGCGGCTCCGAGCAAAGCGTCTGAAATGGCGTGAAGAAGCGCGTCGGCGTCGGAATGTCCCTGTAACGACTTGTAGTGCGGAATATGAACCCCGCCGAGAATCAGACCGTCGCCGTCGATGAGTTTATGGGAATCGTAGCCCAAGCCAATTCGGGGAATAGTAGTCATGGAAGTAATATCTGGTTGAAAAATAGGTTGTTTGGTACGCTATTAAATTTTAAACACGAAAAACACGAATAGAACGAAACAACACGAAAAATTTAAAAAATATATTTTAAAAATTCTTTCGTCTTTTTCGCTTATTTCGTGTACTTCGTGTTAAATAACTCTCTCGCAACTCGCAACTAAAATGCGGAATTGATTTTGAGTTCAATCCCGCATTTCGGTTTATTTGTTATAAGTTATTTGCTGAACTTAGTCTTTGACTTCAAATTCGGCGTCGATGGTGTCGTCGTTATTGCCGGAACCGGAGTTGGAATCCGCTTGTTGCGACGCTCCCGGTTGCGGTCCAGCGCCGGCGGCGGAACCAGCAGCCTTTTCGTACAGCGTTTTGCTGAAGGCGTGAGACGCCTGTTCCAGCTGGCTGACGGCAGACTTGAGGGCGTCGGCGTCTGTGCCTTTCATGGCTTCCTTGACCTTGTCGATAGCGGAAGTCATAGCATCTTTATCCGCCGCGGAAATGGAGGATTCGTTTTCCTTCATGAGCTTTTCCAGCTGCCAGACCATGGAGTCCGCCTTGTTGTGCAGTTCGGCGAATTCGCGGCGTTTCTTGTCTTCGGACGCGTGAGCGTCGGCGTCGCGGCGCATCTTTTCGATTTCTTCGTCGCTCAAGCCGGAACTCTGCTCGATGGTAACTTTCTGTTCCTTGCCGGTTCCCTTGTCTTTTGCCTTGACGGAAACGATGCCGTTGGCGTCGATGTCGAAAGTAACTTCAATCTGCGGGACGCCGCGGGGCGCCAGCGGAATGCCTTCCAGGTTGAACTGACCCAGCAGACGGTTGTCCGCCGCCATTTCACGTTCGCCCTGATAGACTTTAATTGTAACAGCCGTCTGGTTGTCGTCTGCGGTGGAAAAGACCTGAGACTTTTCAGTCGGAATGGTTGTGTTGCGTTCGACCAGTCGCGTCATAACGCCGCCGAGGGTTTCAATTCCCAACGACAGCGGGGTAACGTCGAGCAGAAGAACGTCTTTGACGTCGCCAGCCAAAACGCCGCCCTGAATTGCCGCGCCGACAGCAACGACTTCGTCCGGGTTGACGCCCTTGTGCGGGTCTTTGCCGAAAATCTCCTTGACCAGTTCCTGAACCTTCGGGATTCGGGACGATCCGCCGACCAGAACGACTTCGTCGATGTCTTTGGCGGACAGGTTGGAGTCCTTCAAGCAGTCCAGAACCGGGCGCTTGCAGCGTTCAATGAGGGCGTCTGCCAGCTGTTCGAACTTGGCGCGAGTGATGTGCTGCTGCAGGTGTTTCGGACCGGAAGCGTCAGCGGTAATAAACGGCAGGTTGATGTCGGTGCTTTGAGCGGAGGACAGTTCGCACTTCGCTTTTTCGCACGCTTCCTGCAGACGCTGAAGAGCCATCGGGTCTTTGCGGAGGTCAACGCCGTTGGACTTTTGGAACTCGTCAGCGACGTAGTCGATAAGGGCTTTGTCGAAGTCGTCGCCGCCGAGGTGTCCGTCGCCTTTAGTTGCGACAACCTGGAAAACGCCGTCTGCAACGTCCAGAATGGAAACGTCGAACGTACCGCCGCCGAGGTCGAAGACGCAAATCTTCTGCTGGGCTTTTTTATCCAAGCCGTAAGCCAGAGACGCTGCGGTCGGTTCGTTGATGATTCGCATTACTTCCAGACCGGCAATCTGACCGGCGTCTTTGGTTGCCTGACGCTGAGCGTCGTTGAAGTAAGCGGGAACGGTAATAACCGCCTTGTTGACCTTGTGACCGAGGTAGGATTCCGCCGCTTCCTTGAGCTTGCGAAGAACCTTGGCGGAGATTTCAGACGGCGTGTATTCTTTGCCGTTGACTTCTACCTTGACGTAATCGTCGCCCGTTCCGATAACCTTGTACGGAACCATCTTTTCTTCGACTGCAACTTCGTTCTGACGGCGACCCATGAATCGTTTAATGGACGAGATGGTTCGCTTCGGGTTGGTAACAGCCTGTCGTTTGGCGGGTTCGCCGACGATGGTTTCGTTGTCGTCGTTAAACGCGACGACGCTGGGGGTTAAACGGTTTCCTTCCAGGTTTGCAATAACCGTGGGTTCGTTGCCTTCCATAACAGAAACGACCGAGTTGGTGGTTCCTAAGTCAATGCCGATGATTTTTTCGCCTTTAGCCATAATATTGTTCTCCTTAAATTTTTTGTTTTTTTTGATTATATACAAGCCAGAAACCCGTCAAACCGCTTGAACGATTTTCAATTTTCGGATACAATCCATTTTCAAGCGATTAAGACAAGCGGTTTGCGAACCAGCGTTTCAGCTTGTCTTCCCCCTTCCTCCGGGGGGCGGATTTCGCACGATTAGTAGAATTGCAATTTCCGTGCCAAAACAAAAATGAATCGCAAAATAATTTATAAATCGTTATTAAATAAAGAATTGCGATTGTTTTTGACGTCGCCTCCCGCGGTGAGCGCTTCCCGTTCTGCCAATTTGGCAGGGGGAGAGCGTAGTGCATAGTGCCTAGTGTATAGTGCCTAGTGCATAGTGAGAGGAGCGCTTGCGTACTAAGCACTAAGTACTAAGCACTAAGCACTTAAATCCAAATACCTTACATTCCCAATGCCCCCTATCTGCCATGGCAAAAACTTCAAACAATTCCAAATCGAGTAAGAATCAAAAAACTGTGCAAGCCAAAACGAAAGGAAGCAAAGGGAAAGGGAACGGCGCGAACGCCAAACGAGCTGTGGTCAGCCCGAAGCCGGAAACAGTCAGCCAGGTGAAAGCGTTACAATCTTCAACGTCGGAGTTGTCTCAGCTGCGTTCACAGCTGGTTGAAGCGGACAAGGCTCTGCTTGACGCTCTGAATAAAAAAATCGAGCTGGAACGGAAGTATTTTGAACTCAACTGCGGACAGGAAAAAACTGTAACAGACGCCAAAAATCCTCTGGCGTTGGGGTCTCGGTATACGGACTGGAATCTGGACCATCAGCGGATTGAGAGCATGGCTCTGTGCGCGCGCCGGCAGAACGGGGGGGCGTCGGAGAACTGCGTTCGAGCCGTCTTTCGCGAGGCGTTGGGCGACGTCCGCGCCAGCGTTCATCCCACTCGCGTGGCGTACCTGGGACCGCAGTTCAGCTTTACGCATTTGGCGGCGCTGAAGTATTTCGGAACCGGGGTGGAGCTGATTCCCGTTTCCAGCATCGCCGGGATTTTCGAACAGACGCAGTCCGGCGAATGCGATTTCGGCGTCGTTCCGATTGAGAATTCCACCGACGGGCGCATTGTCGATACGCTGGACATGTTTACGAAAACAAAGATCAAAATCAGCGGCGAATCGATAATTCCGATTTGTCATTGTCTAATCGGGAACCTGCCTCGAAGCAGCATTAAAACCGTCTACAGCAAAGCGCAGGCGCTTTCTCAATGCCGAAACTGGCTGGCGAAATGCCTGTCCGGGGCGGAACTGGTTGCGTGCAACTCGACGACGCAGGCGGTCGAACTGGCTCTTGCCGGGGCGGACAAAGGCGTTGCTGCAATCGCGTCCATGGAAGCCGCCAAGGCGTACGAGGTGGACGTTTTAGTCGAAAACATTGCGGACAACCCGGACAACCGCACTCGTTTTGTCGTTTTGAGCAAGCATTCTTACGACCGCAAGGGCAACGACAAGACGTCGCTCATGTTCCAGTTAAAGCACGTAGCCGGAGCGTTAGCGGACGCGTTGAATATTTTCAAACGGAATCATCTCAATTTAACTTGGATTGAATCGTTCCCGGTACATGGAACCGATAACGAATACCTGTTTTTTGCCGAAATGGAAGGGCACTTCAAAGATCTGAAAATCCGGCGCGCCATCGACGCCCTGGGAAAACGTTCCCTTCGTCTGGAAATACTGGGGTCGTATCCGGCGGCAAAATGAGCGGCTCTCAATTCCTCTGCGGGTCAGTCCGTACACGGATTTTACGGATTAGACTGATTTTCGCCGATTGGTTAATTGTCGTTCCTATCTAATTCTCTCCCCTTACTAAAGTTTTTTGGAAAGGGGAGGTGCGAAGCCGCACGGGCGATCCGCGCTGCCGCGGTGCGAAGCCGCACGGGCGATCCGCGCTGCCGCGCGAGACGTATTATAATCGCTCCCGTTGGTCGCTTACGCTTTCCTAACATAAACTTGAAAAAACTTCCCTAACAGGGAGCCAGCTTGCTGGCGACCGAAAGTTTTTTCAAGGTGGACGAAGTCCGTAAAAGAAACCTCACGCAAAATACGCAAAGTCCGCGAAGTTTTAAAAACGGACGCGAAGCGTTCACTTGGAACCACGTAACTGTTCAATGTTTCTAGCCGTAGGTGAACCCCACGAAATAAAAGACACTGAAACGATTAAAAGCCCCCGTTATTGACCAATCAGGAGCATCAAACCTATAAAAAGGAGAATTGGTACAAGTACAAATCCGATCAAAAAAGAGAGCGTCAAGGCAAGCCAATGGGGCATAATGCGTTTTATAACCCAGTAAATCAGTAAGGATACTAGCAATACTGGTATCAATATACAGTCTATATAAACAAATGGGAAATCCATAAAACGCGATTAAAAACAATTATGATTCTTTAAAACTTTGGGTTCTTCCGGCAAGTCCGTACCTATGAACTAAAATAAGATTTATTTAGGGTCTATTAAGTCCCACACGGAAAACACGGATGAGACGGATTTACACCGATTGTTTATTTTTCATACTTGCATTATTGGCAAGACTTGATTTCCTTTGTATTTTTAATAAATATATTTTAGTCGATGATTTATGAACTTAAATTAACCAATCGGTGAATATCCGTTTAATCCGTCAAATCCGTGAACGGACTGTCCTGCTCAAAACCGTTAGGTACGCAGTTACCGGATGAACCAAACTTTGCGAACTTTGCGTGAAATTTTCCGGGGGGGAACGCATCCCGGCTTGCCACGGACTGACCTGCCCACAACCATCGAGGAGCGCTTGCGCCCTACTGCCTACTGCCTACTGCCTACTGCCTACTCGTGCTCCCCAATCATCTTCTCCATCCAGATCAAGTCGTACCAGCGGTTGAACTTCCAGCCGCATTTATGGAAATGAGCGCATTTGACGTATCCGAGCCGTTCGTGAAACCGAATGCTGTCCAAGGTCAGGTATTCGTCTTCCGGGTCGGGATAGGCGATGCAGGCGTTGAGGTTCACGATTCCCTGCTGTTTGAGGGCGGATTCCAGGCGCTCGTACAGCGCTCGACCGATTCCGCGCTGATGAAAGCCCCATTCAACGTAAATAGACGTCTCAACAGAACGAAAGAACGCGGCGCGGGGATGGAACGGTCCGGCGTAGGCGTATCCGACCAGACGGTTATTGACCATCGCGACAAAATACGGATACTGCTTGAGCGTCTTTTCCATCCGGCGCCGGATTTCCTCTGCCGTCGGGGCGACGTATTCAAAAGAAACAGCCGTTTGAGTTACGTACGGCGCGTATATCTCCGCGATTGCTTCCGCGTCGTCGCAAACGGCAGGTCGAATAACCAAGTCTGAAATTGACATAATTCGAGTTCGTTGTTATGAGTAAATAGGCAGACGCCTAATTTGGCAACTTATTTAACTTTATTATATTCCTCTAAAAATCCTGTCAAGCCATACGCTTGACAACGACTTTTTCTTATGTTAAAATGAAGCAGCTAGCTATTAGCTACTAGTTGTTAGCTTGTTTTTTTTGGTTCTCAGTGTTATATTATAACGCTGGAAGCTAAAATCACAAAGCTAGAAACTAGGAGCTAGAAGCTAATAGCTCAATAACAAGACGCACCCCAACTACCCTCAAACCCTTCCTCAAAAAGTTATGAAACTGAAAATAGCTTTCCTGTTGTTACTACTCGCTATTCTCTCGCCGTTCCCTGTTCAGGCGGAGATCCGCGTCGACGCCGATTTCCCCGGCGGTAACGTCAAGGTCGAGTCCATCGACCAGGAGAATAACGTTGTCTGCGTCAGACCTGACCTGCGGGACACGCGGGGAGACTATTTTTATTTTTACTTTCGGGTTGCCGGAGCGGAAAACAGTACTGTTACGTTCAAGTTCCCGGAAAAGTCCACGAATTTCGGCGCGGTTGGTCCGAACGTGAGCGTCGACGGTGGGAAAACGTGGCGTTTTCTCGCCGAAAAGGATTATTTGACCTCCGGGACAAAATTCCCCGCCGAACAGCACGAGTTTACGTGGACGTTCGGACCCAATGACTCGGACGTCCGCTTTGCGTTCGGTACGCCGTACACGCAGTCGAACTGGGACGAATTCATGGCTCAGTACCGCGCCCGGGAGGACGTCCGTTTTGAAACCCTCTGCCGTTCCCGCTCGGACAAACGCGACGTGGAACTCTTCCGCGTTCCATATCTCGGGCAGGGGAAACCTCGCTTTTACCTTGCGTTTACTGCGCGCCATCACGCCTGCGAGTCCTCCGCCAGCCCGGTCATGGAAGGCATGATTTCGTTCTGCCTTTCCGACGCCCCGGAGGCGCAATGGCTTCGTCAAAACGCGGAAATCGTCTTCATCCCGTTCATGGACAAAGACGGCGTTGAGGAGGGAGATCAGGGCAAAAACCGCAGCCCTCACGATCATAATCGGGACTACGTTCAGGAACTGTACCCGTCCGTCAAGGCGTTTAAGGCGCTGATTGTGAAAGAATCCGAAGGGGCGAAGCTCGTTTTTATGGATCTCCACGCGCCCAGTATCCGCGGGGGCAGGAACGATTTCTTCTACTCCCACGGTCCCATTGAGATGAAAAAAATGAACCCGATCTGGAACCGTTTCCGCGATAAGCTGGCTGAAAACCAGAAAGACGGGACGCTGAAATACGAACCTAAATGGGACGTGCCGGGACGCAGCGAAGGACACAATTCGATCAAATCGTTCACCGGGAAAAATGGCAACCTGTCTTCCTCGCGAGTATGGGTGCAAAGCCTTCCCAACGCCTACTTCGCAAACTGCATGGAATTCGGCTATACCCTGTGCGGCAACGCGGTTATCACGCCGGAATCCGGTCGCGAGCTGGGGCGAAACGTCATGAAAACCCTGGCTGAGATTCTGAAAGAAGACGGCGCGAAGGAACAATGAGATTTCCCAAACGTCAGGACGGTCCCGTCATTACAAAACCAATTTGAAATTGAATAAATGCCATGAAGACGTACACTCCATTTTTGTTTGTCCTTTTAACCCTCGCCTCTCCCCTTTTCGCGCAGACGCCGTTGGAAAAAGTCACCGCTGCATGCAAGATTTTCCCGACCTACGAGGCGGGGGTGAACAACGGCGCGATCGCTCCTATGGAGTACGCGGTTCTTCAGATGAAACCCGGCAGCGAGGAAATGCTTGAAGCGGAGAGAATGCTTCTCGCTGCGTTTCCGACCGCCACTCTCGACGGTCAGCGAACCATCGGGCGAATTCTTCACCCCATTGCTGGTCCCGCGACGGTCGAAGCGCTTACCCCGTTTTTGACGTCCGACGCAAACAACGGCGAAACGGCTAAAATTGCTCAGATGCTTGTTTCTTTCGTGAAAAAGAATCACGACTCGACCGTCCCCAAAGACGAGACGTTTACCGCCCCGTACCGTCACGGCGAGTTCTATCGGAACGACTTCACTCCCGAAACGGACGCGCAGCTTGCCGCCCGGCTTGAATCCGAAACCGCCGCAGTTCTGGCTTGCGCCGATTCGGTGAAGCGCTTGGAACTTCTTGAAAAGATGGGAACGTCCATTGAACGCGCTCCCTCGCCGCTGGAATGGTACAGAAAACTCCTCGACTCGCCTGACGTTACAACGCAGAAACAGGTCTGGGACTTGATGGGTCGTTACTGTCGCAAGGTGGAGTGCATGCGCTTTGCCGCCCAGGAGATGAAGCGGGAATCCCCAACCTCCGCCAACGCGGCTTTGGCTGCCGTGAGAATCGGAAACGTGAAACGGTTTTCCATGCAAAACGAGGTTAGAGAGATTCTGACCGACGTTGAACAGAACTGCAAAAACGAAGACGTTCGGATGCGCGCTGTTGCGGTGCTGCGTCAAATCGATATCCGTCAAGGGGGCGTTTTCATGTGGCATGCAACCCAGGCGCAGGAAACGCGTAACGACAACCCCGCAGCGTTTCCCGCCGAAAAATGGTCGCCGCTGATAGCCGGTCAGACGGTTTTGGGATGGGAACTGGCAACGACGCGCCATTTCCCGAAAGGATCGTTCCTCTACTTGCGTAACATCGTAGAATCGGAAACGGACGTCAAACTCAACGCGGAATTGACCTCGCCGGTTCCCGTTCGGTTTTGGCTTAACGAAAAGGTGATTTTCGAGAGTAAAACCGGCGGAGACAAACCGTTTGTCGTTCCTGTTACAATTAACAAAGGCAAGAATCCGGTTTACATTGAATTCCAGTCTCTGGGACGCGCCTGCCCGTTCTCGCTGCGGTTTCTGGAACCAGGCGGAGCCGTCGCCCACGGGCTGAACTTTACGCTGTAGACAACTGGCAAAGTGTGACATTTCGGGGAGTGCGGCGGCTTGACGCCGCCTTGTCCAGCGTCCCGCTAAAAGACGCGGATAAGCCCGAATCGCAGCAGCCCCCTGCCGCCGAAGAAATATTTTAAGCCGCAAAGAACGCAAAGGACGCATAGTTTTTAAAACTTTGCGAACATCCTCCGCGCCTCCGCATCTCCGCGTGAGATTTTCCGGGCGTCTCGTAACCCGACGCGCTGAATCGTTTTGCGGCGGAAGCCTCCAAAAATTTCCTGAACGTGGAAAGCCGCTCCGTCCCGCTGGTTCGCGGACGTGTCGTCCGCCGAAGCCTCTCTGCCCTCCGCTCCCCACCGACGCAACCGAAAATCTTTCCGGATCGCGGCTGTATCAGCCGCCGAAGTAAACTCACGCTCTAGTTCGCGAAGAACGCAAAGATTTAAAAAACGGATGCGAAGCGTTCAACATGAACCGCGTAGGCGGTTCAATATTTTTAGCTGTGTGGTTTAACCCACGGACAACTTAAAAATGCTAACCTTTACGAACTTTATATCCAACCCATAAACAACAAATAAATGAAATAACAAAAGAAAGAAGAAGATTAAAAGCGTGATATCCATCAGATACCGGTTCTCCATTCAAGAACTCAAGAACATTTTCTTGAACGAAAACAATCCAAAAATAACC
>CACXSS010000021.1 GCA_902770245.1 uncultured Planctomycetota bacterium
GTTTCAGCCGGGGCAGCGTCTTTAGTTGGAACGGCATCGTCATCAACTGGGGTAACTTCTTCAGCCGGAGCAGCGTCAGCCGGAGCTGGGGTTTCTTCAGCCGGAGTAGCGTCAGCCGGAGCAGCGTCAGCCGGAGCCGGGGTTTCTTCAGCCGGAGCAGCGTCAGCCGGAGCAGGAGTTTCTTCAGCCGGAGTGGTGGCATTGTCAACAGCGTTGGCAGCATCGTCAACATCAGGTAATTTGCTGTCAACTTTGCTTTCTTCAGCCGGAGTTGGTTCCGCTTCAGCGGGAGCCGCATCCTGAGCGGCATTACAAGCAGAACTGCAGGCAGGAACAGTCTGGGCAGGGGCGCAAGGAGCGCAAGCGGTTTCGCAGCGTGAACAACGGAAATTCCATGCGGCAAACGACGTATTCGTCGTGAACATCAAAATGGAAAACAGGGCTGCATAAACGCCAATAACACGAATCGTTTTCATTACAAACTTCCTCCAAAATAATATTGGTAAAATAATTCCTATGTCAAAAGCGGATCGATTTTTCCCGCTTTGTGTTATCCTTAAGATTAATCATTTTTGCGTATTTTGCAACGGGCTAAAAAACATTTTTTCAAAAAATCTATAAAATTTTTAGAAGAAATCTGTTTTTTTGCCACATTCAACCGAAATAAACAGGTCTTTTTATGGGTATTTACCAAAAAAACTTGTTTAAATTAAGCTGAATACAAAATCATTTTTGAAAAAACGCATTCAAAAACGAATTTGTGATAATTCGAACCCCAAGCTTATTGTTGCGGTTTGCGTGAATTATCCATCTCCGCTTTTTAGCTTGTTTTATCTATACTGTCATTTTACCACATTTTTATCAATTCGTTGAAAAAAACGTCAAAAAAAATAAAAAAAGAAATAATTTTCGTTAACAGTAACGATTGTATCGAATTTGCAGATAATTAGCGGCCTTTGCGTGACAACAAATATTTTGTTAATGCTTTATCGAATGGCATATCTGTTGATAAAGCTACATAATCAATTCTTGCTTGAGAACATTGCTGCATATAGAATTCGCGAAATTCATCGAGCTGTTTAAGATATTGTTGTCGAATGCCGTCTGCGTTAAGCCGGATAACTTCACCCGTTTCTGGATCTGTCATTTCAACATCGCCGTTAAAGGGGAAGTTCACTTCCGACTGATCCATAACATGGAAAAGAATAATATCGTGTCCAGCATGACGCAGCCGATACAAAGCCTGAATCAATTCTTCTTTATCAGTAAGCAAATCCGTAAAGACAATCAGCAGGCTTTTATGGCGCAGCATTGCCGCTGTTTGAATTAACGATTGCGCCAAATCCGTTTCCCCTGTAGGCGTCAAACGAGTTAGCAGCGATAGAATCTGCGCCAGCTGACCGCGTCGGGAATGAGGTTTAAGACATTGTTTGAGCTTTTCGTCAAACGTAATCAGTCCAACGGGGTCTTGCTGGGAAATCATTAAATAACCTAACGCCGCCGCCAGGGAAATACAATAATCGAATTTTGTTAGCGCATTTCCACTGGAGTATCCCATAGACTTGCTGGTATCGACAATAAGCCAGCCGGTAATATTGGTTTGAGCCTCAAATTTTTTGATATAATATTTATCGGTTTTGGCGTACGCCAGCCAATCAATATCGTCCGGGTCGTCGCCGGGCGCATAGCGTCGATGTTCGCTAAATTCTACAGAGAAGCCCTGAAAAGGACTGGCATGTAACCCCTGCAGAAACCCTTTGACGATAAATTTCGCCCGCAAGTCCAAACGCTTAATCGTTTGAATAACGTCAGGTTTGAGATATTGTTCAGAATTCATTAATCCTATTTTATCTTACAGGGCGATTTTTGACAAGAGGAGTTTTTAACAAATAAATATAGCCCACGCCTTATCCGAATTACATTCTCAATTATTTTTTGACAGTCCATATTATATATATTGATTGGTCTTGTACCAATCTTCATAATGTGGTAATATAGCGCAGATTGACACGAATGAATATTTTCAAAAAACGGGTGCATAAACCGTAATAAAAGCTATATTAATAATATGGAATCAAACATTCAGGATTTATCTGACGAACAACTGCTGGAAGCTGGACGACGTATTCTGGAAGACGAATCGACTGCGTTGACGCAAATGGCTCAGCGGTTGGACGACAGCTTTTGTCAGGCAATTTCCCTGATTGATCAATGCACAGGCAACGTATTAGTTTGCGGCATGGGCAAAGCAGGGCT
Organism: uncultured Planctomycetota bacterium; assembly: GCA_902770245.1. GTDB lineage: Bacteria > Planctomycetota > Planctomycetia > Pirellulales > Thermoguttaceae > RUG11551. Next base: position 2,257 of record CACXSS010000021.1, read on the forward strand.
TGTTGGTCAAAAAGTTATGGCGACTATGGGTTCGTTGGGAATTCGAAGCCATTTTCTTCATCCAGCAGAAGCTGTACACGGCGATTTGGGACGCGTTCGTTCAGACGACTGCATGATTATGTTCTCGCAAAGCGGCGAAACGGAAGAGATAATCCGTCTTTTACCCGCTTTGAAAGAAATGGGCGTTCCGATAATCGCTGTAACAGGCGCCGGCGACAGTACGTTAGCTCGCAGCGCAACAGTCGTTTTAGACCTCCATTCTCCGCAAGAGGCGTGTCCAATGGGTCTGGCTCCCAGTACAAGTACAACCATGATGTTGGCTTTGGGAGACGCTTTGGCTCTAACGTTAAGCGCCAAGCGGCATTTTTCTCGCGTTGATTTTGCAAAGAATCACCCTGCCGGGTCGTTAGGCAAAGCGTTGAGTAAAGTCGATTCCATTCTCCGCCCATTAGATCGGTGTCGATTGGCAAACGATTCTCTGAGCATTCGTCAGGTTTTCGTCAATACGATGCGGCCTGGACGCCGAACAGGGGCGATTATGCTTGTCAATGACGACGGCGCGCTGACAGGCGTTTTTACAGACTCGGATTTAGCGCGGTTGTTTGAACAGGGATCGGTTCCTTTAGACGAACCAATTTCTTTATACATGACCAAACGTCCCTGGGCTGTTCGTTCCGGGTCAATGGCAATGGACGCTGTAGAATTAATGTCGGAACGAAAAATCAGCGAACTGCCGGTTATAGACATTTTAGGACGACCGGTAGGTTTGGTTGATATCACAGACGTTCCGGGGTTCTTCTCGAAGATGTACTGCGCTAAATCTCAAAACACGCCCAGCATTCAGGCGCAGGACGACTCGTCCAATCTGCTGATTAAACTGTATGCTCCGCAAGAAAAAGAATCGGCATAAGAAACGATGCCGGTTCATTTTGAGGAAATAGTTCCTTGACCTTTAACGCGAATGAAAAAAGCCATCCGGATTCTGACGACAATTCTTGCATTGTCCATTGTGGCGGCGATTTATTGCGTAATTGTTGCTCCAACGCTGGAACCTAAATCTAAATATAAAAAGGTAAACAAGACAAGCAAGGCTTTTGAAATATCAAATCCGCAGATTGTAGCTCTGTTCAAACCGGACGATTGGGAACTTACAGACGCACAGCGGTATAAATTCAATAGAAAAAATGAAAATGACGAGATTTCAACTTTTTATATTTTTGTAAAAAGTTATGAATTTCAAAAGAACAATACAGTCCAACTGAACAAGTGTACGGTTGTAATTACCAATTCCGCCAGACCGAACAATGCTGTTATAATTCGATGCGACGGGATTATGACATGCTTTTTTGAACAAGCGATCAAACTGAGCAGTCTTTTCTCAAACGATCCTAATTCCAGGAATCGATTCCTGGGAGCCAATTATATTGGAAAAGTTAGCATTGTCAGCAAAGGCGACGGGGACAATATCAGCTTTGAAACGCATGACTTTCGTATTGAGAGAGGGGTTATCTCAACAGACGCCAACGTCTATTTTAGATATGGGCGAACGCAGGGCGTAGGGACTGGAATGGAGATCCAGTTTATCAGTAACGGACTCTTTGGTTTAATGCAAGAGTTCTCATACAAAATCTCAGGCATTAAGGTTCAAAAGTTACAACGCTTAACGATTGTTCCGCCGGCACAAAAACAAAGCGTTCAAAATGACAAAGCCAATCTGTTTAACGCCCCAATAGAGCTGCACTGCGACGGCATATTTGAATTCAACGCTTTGAAAAAGAAGGCGTCTTTTCAGGAAAACGTTTCTCTGATTCAGACCGTTTCCAACAAGGCGCCAAATTCTATTCGATGTCAGCTCCTAAAACTGCACTTTTTGTCTGCTAATCGTCAGAACGATAATACAGAAGCAGAAGAATCCACTCAGAATTCAGAATCGGACTCGCAGTTTAACGAGTGGGACTTGCAGCTTGCAAGGCTCGAAGCAACAGGACGGATGGTTGTTATTGAAGCTCCGGAATATCAGACCAAAATATACGCCAGCAAGCTGGTTGCTAATCTGTCTCCGCTGAGTTTTGAAATTGATTCTCCAAACCATTGTGAGTTTTATTATAAAAACCACCTTATTTGGAACAAGGAACGTTGGGAACGTTGGAATGCAGCTCAGGCTGGATTCGTTCTCAAATGAAACAAGGCGGAAAGCAGATTCGAGCCAGATGGTCAAACGGTCTTCTTCTTGAACCAGACCCGAACGATTCGTCGGAAAGCATTGTATCAATTCAGGGTTCTGCTCTGTTGGAAATGGAAAACAACAATAAAATAGAAGCTGCAATTACGGCAGACAGCATTTCATTTTGGCTGACTCAAAAAAAGAATGCGTCAGCGTCTGACGGGTTTGGCGAAGTGGCGCTGTCTCGAATGTTGGCAAATAAAAACGTAGTTTTGAAATCAAATCCGATTACTGCAACGGTAAAGACAATTCAACTATGGTTTGAAAATTTGGATAAGGAGGATGTCAATAGTTCAAACCCTCCTGCTAGTCAAACGTCCAGCGTCCAAGACCCGGAATCGTTACTTTCGACCCCTTGTTCGTATCAAGTTTCCGGCAACCTTCTTCAAGGCAAAATACAGTTTAAGCAAGGTCAGCTTCAAATAGAAAAACTGACGCTTAAAGACGATATTCGGGTTGTCCAAAACGCTTCTGCTTCCAGCCGTAATGACAACGTTGGCAGAATGGAAATGACAGGCTCTCAAATTCAGTTATATAATTTGACGCTTCCTTCCGCTTCCGCCTCTTTAATTGGGCAACCGGCAGTAATTCGATATAACAATGCAACGCTAACCGGCGATGCAATTAATGTCAACAGAGGAATCAACAGAATCTGGATAGATTCCAAGGGGTCGGCTCTGTTCAAACCGAGTGAAAACGGTCAGGAAAATAGCGAGCAGATTGTAAAAACAGAAAATGAAACGCCCGACAAGAATGATTTTTTAGTCGGCGCTCCACAAAATGTCGCCTCTATGCTGCCGGCGAAAATTCAATGGACAAAATCCATGGTTTTTCAAGACAATGCGCTTACCTTCAGCGGCGATGTTACTTTAGAGCGTAAAGACCAAAACGCCCAATGCGACACGCTGTCCATTATACTCAATAAAAAGATTGACTTCCAGAATGTCAATTCGTCGGAACTGCAAAACTCGCTTGACGTACGTTACGTAGTGTTAAACAATTCTGTAGAGTTGAAAAACGATGTTATAGAAAATGGCGTTACAATGGCAAAGGATAGCCTGAAAGCGTCAAAGCTGACAATCGATATAAAGAATCAAAAGTTTGTCGCGGAAGGTCCCGGACAGGCTGCAACCAAGCGAATAAACCCAGGCGAATCGGGAGAAAGCGGCGAAAAACAAGCTGCAAGCGGCGAAAATGCGCAAAGCGACTCGCAAAATCCGCTTTCGAAACTCGCAGCCAGCAGCTCGCCGCTTATCAGTCTGAGCGTGGACTTCCAAAAACGACTCGAAGGTTTATACGCTCCGAATTCGTTATCAACGTTTGTCTTTTCCGGACGCGTAGAAGCGGTTTATTTTCCCATTGACAATATAGGAAATGAAGTCAAAACCGCTAACCTTTCACACATGCCTCCAGATGCATTTACACTCAATTGTGACAGAATGGAAATACAGGCTGAATTGGGCAATGCGGAACAGGGAACAGGAAATGGCAATTCGCAGGAGGCGGCAGCTTCTCGCTCTTCGCTCCCCACTCCTTATTCCGGCGTTCGCGCCGGAGCGTTTATTGCGTCTGGCAGCGTGAAAGTTGAAGGGAAAGTTTACAACGCCCAGGCTGATAAAATCACATTCGAGACAAAGAACAACACGATGACCCTTGAAGGCGACGGACAAATCCCCGCTCAATTCTTCTATCAAAAAGTTCCCGGCGGTCATTACAGCCAGGCTACAAGTTCCATTATTTACTACAACACCCAAACAGGAGCAGTAAGAGGAGAAGGCATGCAAGATTTTACCCTCTTCCTCTCGCCTAAAAGCAGCTCGGAATAAATTATAACGGGTTGTTCAAATAATCGACAATATAACTTATAATATATAGCGCTATGAAAGATATTGACACAGTTGACGAAGTTATAGACGAAGAAGGTTTTTTGCCGAGCGTCGATGAGGAATTATCGGCGGGAGCAGAACAGGCGGGACAGCCCGGTGAAACAGTTAATTTTATTGTAGACGATGCGTCGTCGGGAATGCGTCTTGACGCCTGGCTGGCAAGTCTGCTGCCGCGGTACAGCCGCGTTACCCTGCGTCAGGCGATTTCGTCCGGCGGAGCTGTTATAGACGACAAACCGGGGCTTGCCAAACCCGCGTTTCGAATCAAACCCGGGCAAAAAATTGCTTTGACTTTGCCGGATTTGCCGCGGTCAGCGCCTGTTCCAGAAGAGATTCCGCTGGAGATTCTCTACGAAGACGATTCGCTGGCGGTAATCAACAAGCCGGCTGGAATGGTCGTTCACCCTTCGCGCGGGCATTGGGCGGGCACGCTTGTCGGCGCGTTAGCGTTTCATTTTCAAAACAATCTGTCGCAGGTTCGCGGCTCTGCCCGACCGGGAATTGTCCATCGTCTTGACAGGGACACGTCGGGGGTTATAATCGTAGCAAAGACGGATTTCGCTCACATGAAACTGGCGGAACAGTTTGCCCAGCGGGAGATTCATAAAGAGTACGTTGCAATCTGTTCCGGGGCGCCGCCGCGAGATAGAGACGTCATCGACGCTCCCATCGGTCCGCACCCGCATCAGTCTGAAAAAATGGCGATTCGTTTTGAATGTGAGGACGCCAAGCCCGCTCAAACGTTTTACGAAGTCCTGCGTCGATATAAAGGGTTTACGTATATCAAAGCCATGCCCAAAACCGGGCGAACGCACCAGATTCGCATCCATTTTATGCACGCCGGGTTCCCGATTTTATGCGATCGGCTTTACGGAGGCAGAGCTGAGATTGGGGTGAAGCAATTAGCAATTAGCAATGAGCAATTAGCAATTGACGCAAGCGGCGAAACTCCCGTCCTCAGCAGACAGGCTCTTCACGCTAGACGCATTCAGTTTCATCATCCTGAAACCGGGCAGCCGATGGACGTTTCCGCTCCGTTGCCGGACGACATGAAAGCAACGCTTGAACTACTTGAGAAATATAGACGTATTGATAATTAGGAATTAGCAATTGTCAATTAGCAATTATCAATTATTGAGGCGCTTTGCGTAATTGCTAATTGCTCATTGCTAATTTTAACAACATTCCCATCATGAAACACTCCCTCATCCTCATCGTTCTGTTTCTTTCCTCGACCGTTATAGCAGAAGACTGGTCGGCGCAATTGCAGTCGCCAATTCCCGCTCTGAGAGACAAGGCGGAAAAACAGCTTATCGAAATGGGACCGAACTCCGGCGTCGTTTTGCCAGACGCGAATCAACCGGGGCTTCCCGCTGACGTCAAGCGTCGAATTGACCGAATCCGCCGGGCGTGGGACGAACGAAGCGCATTGGCGTTTTTAGAACCTTCGTCGGTTGAAAATCTCCCCACGGAATCGCTGCGCGCCTGGCTGGAAGCGGCAGAAAAGAAAACGGGAAACCCGATTGACTTCAAACGTCTGGACGACAAACTTCTCGACGCGCCGATTGAGCCTCCTAAATCTACGCAGTTCTGGAAAGCCATGGACGAGCTGACGCAGCGCTATGGTCTGAACTATTCCTGGTTTGAACGTCCAAAAGCAGTACGATTAGGCAGTAGGCAAGAGGCAGTAGGCAGTAGTACGCAAGCGCCTCAACAACCCCTCTCGCAACTCGCAACTCGCAACTCGCAACTCGTCTATCCCGGCGCATTCCGCTTTGAAATGCAGGAATGGGGAACGACGGTTCGGCTGGCAGACCCGTCTTCGAGTACCATTCGGACGGGATTGATTTTAGCTTGGGAACCGCGTCTGCGCCCGATTTATATTGACGTCCTTCCGAAAATGCAGTACGCTGACGGAACGGTCAAAACGGGCGAATCCATCCAGATTCTTGCTGGCGAAGGCGCTGCCAAACCGATTGACTTTATTTTCCCTTTGACGTCCGAAAACGGCAAAAAGCCCGAAACCTTGTCCGGCGACTTGAGCGTCGTTATTGCTGGCGAGCAGAAGACGTTTACATTCCCGATTACCTCTGACGGCAAACCGCAGTCCTTGCGACAGGATCAGGCGGTAGTTGTTATGAAATTAGCAATTAGCAATGAGCAATTAGCAATTACGCAAAGCGCTGCACAAAATCCTCTCGCAACTCGCAACTTGCAACTCGAAACTAAAAAAACGCAACTCGCAACTAATATCGCCGTCGAATTCGACGAGTCGTACAATGGTCTGCGGTCGTATATGACGTGGCTCAACTACAATAAGGCGTATGCTGTCGACAGCGACGGAAAGCGTTATCCGTCAATCAACTGGGAAACCGTCTGGCAAAGCGATCACGGCGCGGAAACAAAGTATTTTTTCAAAGTTCCGTCCGATGCCAACATTCGTCAAATTGAATATTTAACCCCAACGGCAATACGTCGTATCGATTATTCGTTTAAATTTGAAGAAATTTTTTCGGAGAAGTTCTAACCCCCGCTTGCAATTAATTAAGTTTTTAGGTTATAATAAGAAGTGTAAGTAATTAGCAATTTGCAATTGTTGAGGCGCTTTGCGTAATTGCTAATTATTCATTGCTAATTGCTAATTCTAAACAACATTACAATCATGAAAAGAATTCTCCTCATCATCGTATTGCTTTTAACTTCGTCTGTCATGGCAGACGACTGGCCGCAGTATCGCGGACCGAACCGAGACGGCATCTCCCGCGAAACCGGGCTGATGAAACAATGGCCTGAAGAAGGACCGCCTCTGATTTGGAAAAACGCCAAACTCGGGCACGGCGTTAGTTCACTTGCTATTGTTGGAGATAGCATATATACCAATTCTCAGCTTAAAAATGTTGAGTATCTTGTATGCATTAATGCTGAAACCGGCAAACCCAAATGGGCAACGCCTATCGCGCCAGCTCGCAACGGCGGCGGAGGCTTGGGATCAAAATCCACCCCGGCGGTTCATCGCGGAATGGTATATACCATGGGAACGTCCGGCGACATCGTTTGCTGCGACGCCGGTTCCGGAAAAATCCTGTGGCGGCGAAGCATGGTCAAGGATATGGGCGGGTTCGTTCCTGCTGACGGTTACGGCGAATCGCTCTTGGTCGACGGGAAATGGGTTCTCTGCACGCCCGGCGGAAAAAATGCGACTATTTGCGCCATGTTCAGAGTCAACGGTCAGCCAGTTTATCTCAGCGGAATGCGTCCGTGGAAATGCTCTACTGGAGAACGAGCAAGCAATGCTTCGATTATTAAAGTGTCAATCGGCGGAACGCAGCAGTATATTGTCATGACGGAAAAGTCGATTATGGGCGTTCGAGTCCGCGGCGGAGACAAACTCTGGAGTTACGACAAATTCGGTGAAAGCCAGCTCGGCGCCACGCCCATCTGGTACGCTCAAACCATTTTCGCCCCTGCCGATCAGGGAAGCGCGCTTCTCTGGCCAAAAAAGACTGCTGGAACGTCTACGTTTACCGTCAACGAAATTTACAATACAGACGAGTTCATGGTCGCCAGAATGAATTCCCCGATTCGCGTCAATGGCTATATTTTCGGATGCTCTGAACAACGATTCGCCTGCTTCAATCTGAAAGAAGGAAAACTCCAATGGGCAACGGAAAAATGCGGAAAAGGCTGCGTCTGCACGTACGCTGACGGCTCGCTTTACGTCCGTAACGCTCACGGCGAGGCGTTCCTCGTTTCTGCCAACGGTACGAACTTTGCTCTCAACGGCAAACTTCAGATACCCGGCGGGTCAAGCTACAAAGGCGTAACCGCCCCGGTTGTCGCAAACGGAAAGATGTACATTCGTTCGGATTCTTTGCTGTGCTGCTACGACATTTCGGTGAATTCCGAAGCGGGACCGCAGTCCGGCGCCGCGGCAACCGGAAAACCCACAACATCGTCCAGCAGACCGTTTATCAAACCGACGCCTCAAAAACCAGAACCGAAAACGACATCTCCCGCCAAGCCGAAAGCTCAATCTGCCCCCAAAGCAGACGCTGTCGAAGGTCCGGAAGAAGACGAAGACGTCCCCACGTTCAAAGCGCCTACTACAAAAAAGCCCGCTTCGAGCGTCGATATTGACGATCCGGACGTTGGAGCAAAACCGAAACGAAAGCTCCCTGGAATGCCGTGATTTTGGGAAAAGGGAATAGGGAATGGGGAATAGTAATTCGCCGGCGGCGAATTTAAAAAATGACTCTATTCCCTACTCCCAAAACTACTCCCTATTTCCTACTCCCTACTCCCTAATATGGAATCTACCCCCGACAAAACCCCCGATTTACAAGCGTGGCAGGAATTCTTTGATAAAGACAGATTCGCAGTCGAAAACGGCTGCCGAATCGTAGACGCTCACGCCGGTTACTCTAAAATTGAGATGGAAATTACGCCCCATCATTACAACGCGACTGGAATTGTTCAGGGCGGGGCGCTGTTTACTCTTGCCGACTTTGCCTTTGCAGTCGCGTCCAACGCCGCAGGAGATCGCGTTGTCGGAACAAGTACGTACATGAACTTCTTCAAGGCGACCCGTACCGGCGTTTTAACCGCAATCGGTAAGGAAATCAGCCGATCGCGAAAACTCTCGACTGTAGAAGTTCAGATTTTTGACGACGAGAACAACCTTGTCGCCCAATTTCAGGGCAACGGGTATATTCTGACGCCGCCAAAAGGGTAACGATTCTAAATCTGTTACATTAAGGCGAGGTCAGAACCGCCCGTCAATTTCCGTACCGCAAAAACTGCAGGCGTTTTTAATCCCCTGCGGATTGGCTTTGAGGTTTTGCGCGTTGATTCTGTATCCGTCTCGAACGATAATCGGTTTCCCGCAATTCTGGCAGTAGGTTGCCTCGTACTGCGACGCTCGGACGTTGCCCAGATAAACGTATTTCAGCCCAGCGTTTTGTGCGATGTTCCAGGCGTGAAGGAGCGTTTCTATCGGCGTTGGCGCTCTATCGATAATCTTATGTCTTGGATAAAAGGCGGAAAAATGAACCGGAACGGCGTCGCCCAGATTCTCTAAAACCCAGTCGCACCACGCCTGCAAGTCGGACTCGGAATCGTTGCCCTGGTCTGTTGCCGCTCCGCTTCCAGAAATTGACGGTATAATCAGATTCGTAACTTCAAGCCAAACGTTTGTCTCGTTTTTGAGATATTTCAGCGTATCGAGAACAACGCTGACGTCGGCGCGACAGAACGCCTGATAAAACTCCGGTCGAATTCCTTTCAGGTCAACGTTGGCGGCGTCCATGTTTTCAAAAAGAATCTTTCTCGCTTCCGGTAAAACGTATCCGCCGGTAACAGCAACGTTTTTTACGCCCAAATCTCGACACGCCTTAGCGGCGTCCGCGGCATATTCGTACCAGACAACCGGGTCGTTGTACGTATAGGCAACGCTTATGCAGTCGTGAGCGCCAGCGGTTTGAGCAATTTGCAGAGGGGAGACTGCGACGCTGCGAAGTTCGTTCTCCTGACTTGTCGACAGCTGCGAGTTCTGACAAAACAGACACCCCAGATTGCAGCCGGCTGTTCCAAGCGACAAAACCTTTGACCCCGGGTAAAAATGGTATAACGGCTTTTTTTCGATCGGGTCGATCGCCAAACCGGTATTAAGTCCATAGGTTGTACTGACAACCTCGCCATTTTTGCAGGCGCGAACGTGACATGCTCCCCGCTGCCCTTCAGAAAGGGCGCAGGCGCGAGGACAAACTGAACAAACGACTTTATCTGTCATGACAGGTTATAATTATGAAATAATATTGTATAATTATCTTTGATCAGCGCGAAGCGTAATTCCGATCGAATTACGCATTATTATCGCCCACAGCGCGAGCGATAACAGCGACATAAACGGTTTTTACGCCGATTGATTTCATCATTTTGGCGATTTCGTTACACGTCGCGCCGGTCGTCAGGACGTCGTCAATAATCAAAACCGACCTGGGCGGTTTTTCTGTTTCGATATACCATCGCCATTCAAATGCGCCTCGAACGTTTTCTCGTCTTTGTTGAGGCGTCAACTTTCGTTGAAGGGCAGTTACGGCCGTTCGGTTCAAAGCGTCAACGTATTTTATCCCGCTGAGGTCGGAAAGCGTCTGAGCAATAACGTTTGCATCGTTAACGCCGCGTTCCTGAAGACGATTTTTGTGCATCGGAGCGGGAACTATCCAGTCAACGTTCAGAAAGGGCGATCCTTTCAAACGGGTTCGAAAAAGGCTCTCTGCCAGCGCCCGGGCAAGATAAACGCATTCCGGCTTTTTTATCATGTAAATTGCTTCTCTGAGCAAGCCGTCGAACATTCCCAGGGTTGCAACCTGGTCAAATGCGAATTTCTCGCCTCGGCAATGGACGCAGTATCGAGACGATTCGCGTCCTTCCGTCCGATACGCTCCGCAAAAATGACATCCATGCCACGGATTAATTATCAGCGCCCGATGACATTCCGGACAGAAAAATCTGTTCAACAGTCTGTCCGGTCCCGGAAGTTCAATTATTTCTTTTCCGCAAACATAACAGTGGGGAGAATAAACCAGTCGCAAGAGAGAATCCCAAACGGCATAGAGAGCTGACTTGACCATAGTTAGGGGATAGGGGACAGGAGCGTAATTCGCTGATTGCGAAGTTCATTTCCGATGCCCTATTGTTTAGATTGCTCCTTTTTCTTCTCTTCTGCCAGCATGCTTTTAACCTTGCTGCTCAAAACAGCAAAAGAGCTTGACAGCTGAACCGTTTCGCAAACCACGTTTGAAGGGACGTTCAGGCGAACAGGCGAGTAATTCCAAATTGCCCGAATCCCCGCCTTGACCATTTTATCTGTAACAAGCTGAGCGACGCTTTGCGGAACAGTAACAATCCCGATGACAATCTGATTCTGTTCGACAAACTTCTCTAAATCGTCCAACGAATACACTGGGCATGAACGAATGGACGTTCCGATTTTTTTCTCGTCAACGTCAAAAGCGGCACAGATGCTTAAACCGTGTTCGACAAACCCGGCGTAACCGAGAATGGCGCCGCCCAAAGCGCCCGCTCCAATGAGAACCGCTTTGCGCTTTTTATCCCAGCCGAGAAAAGACTCTATCCGGCTGATAAGTTCGTCGATATTGTACCCGACTTTCGGACGACCTGCTATGCCGGTCATGGAAAGATCTTTACGGACTTGAACGCTGATAAGCCCCAAATCCTGGGCGATACGCGTACACGACGCCTTCTCAACGCCTTCGCGTTGGTACTGCTTGAGCTGTCGAAGGTAGAGCGGCAGTCGCTGTAAACTTGGGCTGGGATAGCCCTTTTTGTCTTCTCGCTGTACGTTTTTTTCCGCTTTATTCATGATTGTTTAATTCCTATTTGTTCAACAGCCATCTCGCCGGAATGAATACAGGCAGGAACGCCGACTCCGCGATACGAATTCCCCGCCAGCGCCAAGCCGGGCATAGCGCTGACGATTTGTTCAATTTCCGCCACGCGATCCAAATGACCAACGTAATACTGAGGCATTGTATTGGGCCAATGTGCGGTATGGACGGCGTACGGCTGACCCTCTATTTTCAACAACGGTCGCATCTTTTCTACCAGAAGCGGCGTCAGTTGGTCGTCTGGCATAACCGCCAAAGACGGATCTCTCGCCCCGCCGGCAAAAACGCGAATAAGCTGCGTTCCTTCTGGAGAACGGTGAGGATATTTATGAGTTGAAAAGCTCATAGCTAAAATCGGGGAATGTTCGATTTCCGGGACAACGGCGCCCATGCCGTCCATGGGGTGACGAATCTGCTCGTTCTTAAACGCCATCGACGCGATTGCCGTGCCGGTGTGTCCGATTCCGCCCAGCAGTTCTCCCAGTCGGGCGTTTATCGGCGCTAACAATTCCTGAGCGTTATACGACGGCGCTGCGACAATAACGGCGTCAAACAGCTCCGTCCACGTTTGACGTTCCGATTCCGGCTTGTCCTGACCGTCCTGCCATGTAACGCGCCAGGCGGGACGACCCGTTGACGACGGTTCCTGACTCAAACTTGTAACGCGGCAATTCAGATTGAACGTCCCTTGAGGAAGTTTTTCGACAATTGTATTGCTCATTAGTGAAAACCCGCCTTTGAGGGTAACGAACATGCTGTATCGCGGACCGCTTTCTTTCCCCGCCTGAGCCGCCGCTTTTGCGTCTCGCGCCGCCTTGCGCCGTTTCGCCATCTCAGCGCGCATGGCAATAATCAGGCTGCGATGTTCCTTTTCCATTTCTCGAAAACGCTCCATCGTAGCCAATACGCTCAGCTCTTCCAGATTGGCGCCGTAGACCCCGGAAACCAACGGTTCGATGAGACGCTCAAAGACTTCTTTCCCTAAACGCCGGCGTCCGAATTCCGCCATGCTTTCGTCGGCGTCGTCTTTTTTGCGGGGAATGAACAGTTCCAGCCCCGCTCGGATTTTGCCCAGCGGGCTGAGAAGCCCCGTCGTCGCCAAGGGCCACATTTTAGTCGGCGCCATCATCAGAAAGCCTTCCGGCAGCTTATGCAAGCGATTCCGGAACACGACAAACGTCTGACGGTACTGAGAACTCGTCGTAACCAGCTGATCGGAAATCCCGAGTCGTTTGCACAAGTCAAGACCCCAGGGAACGGTCGTGATGAAGTTGTCCGCCCCTTCTTCGATTTCCAGTCCGTCTTTGATAACTGTATTGAGAACCCCGCCGACTCGCGGTCGAGGGTCAAAAACGCTTATCGACGTCTCCGGGCTGAGTTCATGTATATGAAACGCCGCCGCCAGACCGGAAATTCCCGCTCCGATAACAGCAACGCGTCGGCAGGTTGATTTATTATCTTGTGTCATATATGAATTAGCAATTTACAATTGGTAATTAGCAATTGGCGTAAGCGTAAAAAAGAGGTTTAGAGTATAATAAGCGGGAGGCGCTCTTGCGTCAACTCCTCACTTCTCACTTCTCACTCATCACTTTTCATTATATCCCTTTTCAAATTTAAAGCAATAAATTTTTATCGATTTTTTGGGAAAATAACGCTTTTTTGAGAAAAATTACAAAGAAAAATCGACTCTATTCCATGAGGTTCTATTCTACATTTACCAGTTTGACAGAACTGCGAGAAAAGATTTCAAATATTGCCTTTATGGCTTGACATCCAATTTTGTATGTATTATAATATTGGAAATAATAAGAAAACGCAGTTAGCTCAAAAGCGTTTCGTATCAACGCTTTCGTTAATTGCTAATTGTCCTCATTCCTGATCAAGATTTATGCAACGTTACGAATTTACTCCGGAAGACGATTATTCAATTTACACTCAAACCGCTTACAGGGCAACGGGTTGCGTATACCATTGGAACATGCCTGTTCGACCTGACCAGTTGGGCGAGGTTGCCGCCCTGCCGGTTTACGGCGCGTTTGTCAGCTTTAAACGGGTTGGACAGCTGCGCTCCTGCATGGGTACGCTCGGTCCCAATAAAAAGCTGGCTCAGGCGATTAACGACGCTGCGAAATCTGCCGCGCTGGAAGACCCTCGATTCCCGGAGATTGCCCCGGCGGAGCTGCCGTTTCTGGAAATGGAAGTTTGGATTTTGTGGGAGCCGGAACCGATTGAAGCCAACCCCGACAACGTCATTATCGGCAAGCACGGCTTGATCGCTTCCCGGGGACGCAACCGCGGGCTGCTTCTGCCGTCCGTTGCGACGGAATACAAAATGGATCCGGAGACGTTCTTAAGTCATACCTGTATGAAAGCGGGACTTCCCGCCAACGCCTGGCGAGACGGTTCCGTTCAATTCGAACGTTTTGAAGGACATCTTATCAAAGGCGATTTCCCCGCCTGCGCCGCTGAACTGCAGGACGACAACCAAATCGTCGGGACGGCGTACGGACCGCAGCCTAACGCCCGGCACATTGCCGCCCTGGCAGACTTTACGCGTCAAAATGCAATGGCGATTTTCAAAGGCGGAACGGAAAGCTCTTATCTGCCCGGCGCATTCGACGGCAACGTTCACGGCGCTTTGGTTAGAATGAAGCTCGGCTCTCGCGGACAGTATTTGGAATCCGTCCGCATTTCGCTTCAAAATACGATTCCTTTCCAGACGACGGTTTTGGAACTGACCAAGGCGATTTGCAGCGGCGTAAAGCAGCAGATCGGAAAACAGGATCCGCCGGAGAACTTCGTCATGGGTCTGGCGGTTTTCTTTGAACCCGCCAAACAGGGAACCGCCGCCAACTTCGACCCATCGGGAATCAAAACGTCTGACCGCGGCATTTTCGTATCGAAGGGCGGCGCGTGGGCGTTTGCGTTCGACCCGAAATCCAGCCCGGAAATTTTGCTGGATCGCGCGCTTAAACACGCAGGCTTTACCGCAGACAATTCCGTTGACGTTTACTCCATGCGGGTTATTTCCACCGAGCCTCTTTTGCTCACGACCAACGTTCCCAGCGCTCAGCAGCTGCAAAAATACCGAACCCCGGTCGTTGCCGGCAAATTCTATCCCGCTGACGGCGCGGAGTGCAAAAAGCTCGTCGAGACGCTGTTCAAGGAAGCGGAAGCCCCCAAAGACCAGTACGCCGCCGCGATTATTCCTCATGCCGGCTGGATGTACTCTGCCCGACTGGCGATACGAACGCTGGCGAAAATCGAGTTCCCGTCGAGAGTCGTTATTTTCTGTCCGAAACATACGGGAATGGGCGTTGACATGGCTGTCGCGCCGCAGGAAAAATGGATTCTGCCGACAGGCGCCGTCGATCTCGATCAGGATTTCGCCCATCGGTTGGTAAAAGAATGTAACATGCTGCAGCTTGACTCCGAGGCGCACCGCAACGAACATTCCATCGAAGCGATTTTGCCCTTTATCGCCTCGCAGGCGCCGTCCGCTCAGTATACGGCTATCGCGATTGGCGGCGCTATTGACTACGAGAAAATCGACAAGCTCTCCGACCAGCTGGCGGCATTCTTTTCCAAACTGAAAACCCCGCCGCTGTTTATCGTTTCCAGCGACATGAACCACTACGCCGACGTCGATTCGACCGTTATTCAGGACGAGAAAGCGATGAATAAAATCGAAAAGCTTGACCCGGAAGGGCTGTTCAGCGTCTGCCGAAAAGAAAACGTATCCATGTGCGGCGTCGCTCCGGCGGCTCTTGTCATGGCAACGCTGAAAAAGATGAACCTGTTACACGAGGCGATTCTCGTCGGTCATACCAATTCCGCCGTCATTTCCGGCGACAACGATCACTGCGTCGGCTACTGCGGATACCTTTTCAAATAAATAAAATGGCAACTCAAAATTCCCTGCTGTTCAGAATTCGCCTTGCATTGGCGTTTTTCATGTTTGCGCTGGTTGTCAGCGGCATTACCGCGTTTCCTCTCAAGAGCGAGCTACATTTGCTCAACCAGTATTTTGGACAAGGCACATCGTTTGGCGAGAAGTATACAGACGTTGCCAACTATCTGAAATACGTTCAGGAAGGGCTGGATAATAACGCCGCCCAGTTCCCGTTTATGAGTTACGGAACGGACTGGCTGGCGTTCGCTCACATCGTAATTGCCATTGCGTTTATCGGACCGTTTCGCGATCCGGTTCGGAACATTTGGGTAACGCAGTTTGGAATGATCTGCTGTATTCTCGTTTTCCCGCTGGCGATTATCTGCGGGTCTATTCGAGAAATTCCGATGTTGTGGCAGCTTATTGACTGCTCATTTGGATTCTTCGGCTTGTTCCCGCTTTTGCTGGTTTATAAATGGACGAAAGAGTTGGAGGCAGTAGGCAGTAGGCAATAGGCAGTAGTGATTAATCTACTCCCCATATTTAAGTATTAACGCAAACCATGAGAACTATCGCATTAACTTTACTGACGTTGATTTCAATTACTTCCGCGGCTTTCGCCGACGTCGCCTTGACGGCTCAGGAAGACGGCTCGATTGTCGTTACCGCCGACGGAAAACCGTTTACTACGTTTATCCCAAACAACCACAACAAGCCGATTCTCTATCCGCTTATCGGTCCAACGGGGGCGGCGATGACGCGCCAGTA
This sequence comes from uncultured Planctomycetota bacterium, assembly GCA_902770245.1. Classification (GTDB taxonomy): domain Bacteria; phylum Planctomycetota; class Planctomycetia; order Pirellulales; family Thermoguttaceae; genus RUG11551. The sequence goes on from CACXSS010000021.1 coordinate 18,439, forward strand.
CCCGGTTGAAGACGCGCTGCCGACAGAGAAACAAGACCACCCGCATCAGCGTTCGTGCTGGTTTGCCGCCGGGGACGTTAACGGGCTGAGCTATTGGCATCAGGAAGACTCTTTCGGAAAACGACCTGCTCCAGCTGGCCATATTCTTCCCCAGAAAGTTGAGATTGTCGCGCCCAACGCCATCGCCATGCAGGCGAACTGGGTCGACACAAAGGGAAACGTCGACCTCAAGGAATCCCGCCTTATGAAGTTCTACGCCTCGCAAGACCAGCGATGGATTGACTTCACGATTACCCTCACAGCAGAAAAAGAAACCGTTAAATTCGGCGACACGAAGGAAGGGCTTTTCGGCGTTCGCGTTGCCGGCACGATTAAAGTCGACGCCAAGCTCGGCGGAAAGATCGTCTCGTCAGATGGATTGACCAACGGCGACGCCTGGGGCAAGCCGGCGTCCTGGGTTGATTACAGCGGTCCGGTTGGAGAAGACGGTCATCGCGTTGGAATCGCCATCATGAACCGCCCGGACAGCTTCGCCTATCCGACCCACTGGCACGTTCGAGAATACGGCTTGTTCGCCGCCAACCCGTTTGGGCTTCACGACTTCTACGGTTCCAAGTCTGGAAAGAACGGCTCTGTTACATTGAAAAAAGGCGAGTCGATTACATTCCAGTATCGAATCCTCCTTCACGACGGCGACGAAAAAACCGGTCGCGTTGAAGAACGCTGGAAAGAATACAAATCAAGCAAATAATTATTGATTGCTAGGATATCTCTAGCGGAGCGCTTTGCGCTAATTACTAATTACTCATTACTAATTACTAATTGAACAAGACCCTCATTGCCCTTGCCGTTTACAACGAAAGGGAAAACCTGCCGGATTTACTCAACGAGCTGCTTGCCCTCATTCCAGACGCCGATATTTTAGTCGTTGACGACAACTCGCCGGACGGAACCGGGGATTGGGCGGAGGAGTTCTCGCAGAAGCAATCGCGCCTTAAAGTGTTACATCGAGCGGGAAAGCTGGGGCTGGGAACTGCCGTTATCGACGCAATGAAATTCGCTATCGACCGCGGTTACGAGTTCATGCTCAATATGGACGCCGACTTCAGCCATCAGCCCAAATACGTCCCGGATATCCTTTCGACGATGTACGCCGCGCCGGAATCCGTTGTAACAGTTATCGGCTCTCGATACGTTCCCGGCGGCGGAGTGGAAGGCTGGCCCTTCGTGAGAAAGTTCATGAGCGCGGGGGTCAACGCCTACGCCCGGTTTATGCTTTCGCTGCCGGTTCGCGATACAAGCGGGTCATTTCGCTGCTATCGCGTTTCCATCTTGAAAGAGCTTGACTTTTCCGCCGTCCGGTCGAAAGGGTACTCGTTCTTTGAAGAGATCCTGTGGCACATTCAGCGCGCCGCGCGAAGGAAAGGAATCTTCTCGTCCCCGTTTATTGAACGTCCGATTATATTTACCGACCGCGTCAAAGGGCAGTCCAAAATCAACAAAAAGGAAGCGGTTAACGCGCTGAGAATCCTGTTTCAGCAGGGAATTCAAAACTGGTTTGGCGAAGGCGAGTTTCTCAACATCCTGTTTAACTGCGGTATCAAAGCGGCGGCGATTGTCTATACCGTCATGCTGGTTGTCCTGCTGGTTATTCCAGATCCGTACTTTTTCCTCAACGGCGTTCCCGACCCCAATACAGAGGAATCCAAATTTGCGTCAAACTCCCATCTGAACGTTTTTATACTCATGGGCTTTTTATGGGAACTGGCGTTTTTCCGCCGGGCGCTGTGGAATCGCAAATGGCTGGCGTGGCTGGGCGCCGTTGGCTTTGCCGCTTTTTTTGAAATCATTCAGATTATTGTCCCCAAACGGACGTTCGACCCGGTTGACATCAATCAGAATATGGTCGGCGCCGTTACAGGGTTGATTATTGCATACGTCCTTTGGACGCTTTGGAAACGAATAGCTCATTTATCCCTGGAGAAATCATGACACATTTATCTCGACGAAGTTTTTTATGCGGTACGCTTGCCAGCGCCGCTGCGTTGGCTGGCGCTCCCTTGCTGGCAGACGCGCACAAAAAGGGTTCTAATATAAAAATCGGGTTATGCACCTATTTATGGGGCGCGAACTGGGACTTGCCGACGATTATCGACTACTGCTCAAAAGCCGGATTAGGCGGCGTCGAACTGCGAGTTCAGCACAAACACGGCGTTGAGCCGGAACTGAACAAAGCGGCAAGGGCGGAAGTCCGAAAACGATTTGCCGATTCGCCCATTACGCTGGTTGGGTTCGGCACGAACGAAGATTTTCATCACAAAGACCTGGCGCGAGTTCGTCATTGCATCGAACGCGCTAAAGAGTACGTTATTCTGTCAGCAGACTGCGGCGGTTCCGGCGTTAAAGTCAAGCCGAACGACTTGCCCAAAGGCGTTGACCGAAAGAAAACGACGGCGCAAATCGCCGCGGCTCTGGACGAATTGGGAAAATTCGCCGCCGACTACGGACAGCAGATCCGTCTGGAAAACCACGGCGGATGCGCTCCCATCCCGATTATGAAAGAGATTATCGAGCAGGTTACGGAAAAGAACGTCGGTCTGTGCTGGAACTGCAACCAGTGCGACCTCAACGCGCCGGGCTTCGTCGCGAATTTCAAGTCTGTTATTACCCGACTGGGCGCCACGATTCACGTTCACGACCCGCTCACGCCGAAATATCCATACGAAGACATGATTCCGCTTCTGGTCGAACAGGACTATAACGGCTGGCTCTTGCTGGAATGTGACAACCGCGTTTCCGACGGCGTCGCCGCCATGGCTCGCAGCCGAGAATACTATGAAACGCTGATTAAGAAAGCCTGAGTTCTCTTGCTGAGGAATAAAGAGCGGGAATAGCTATTGGTGAATTGTATTCCCTGCTCTTTTTTTATGCTCCCCTGTTGCAATTTGTTTTTGAATTGCTTATAATAAAATGTAACAATTAAGAGATGATTCTCTGAACGTATGTTCGCTTTGCCATTAAAAACATCGATACGAAAGGAGCGTTTTATTTTGAAAACCTGTAAACGCATTTTAACAATAGCAGTCATCGGGCTGGTTTGCGCTTTGAGCGCGGCATCGTTCGCTCAGCAGACGCCGTCTGATTCTTATAAACCGAATGCGGCGGTGATGTCGCCCAAGTATTTTGAGTTCTGGAACGCAGACGTTCAAGCGAAGATCGACGCGGATATCGAAAAGAACCGCAAGGCAGACGCTGTTGTCGAACTGCCAGCGTCTGCAGCGGGCGCCGAGGTCAAAGTTAAGCAGATTTCTCACAAGTTTCGATTCGGCAGCAATATGTTCGTCTTCGGACAGCTTCGCACGCCCGAACTGAACAACGCCTATAAGAGCTTGTTTGGCGATTTGTGGAACAGCGGGACGGTCGCGTTCTACTGGAAGACGCTGGAATTCGAGCAGGGCAGACTTCGTTTTGAAGGCAACCAGTATGATGCGTCGGAATACTGGGCGAATTCCAAAGATCCCAAACAGGAACGCCATTGGCGACGTCCGCCGACTGACCGCTGCGTCGATTTCCTCAATTCCAAGGGGCTTTACGTTCACGGTCACGCGATGATTTACGGCATGCGCCGATGGGGACACCCAGACTGGGCGCCGGAAGATCGCAAGGAGCTGGAAAAGCTCTTTGAGGAACACATCAAATTGTTGTGTCAGCGGTACGGCGACCGGGTTCAGGAATGGGACGTTGTCAACGAATGTATCGACCAGGCGAACCGCGGAATCATGCCGGACGACTACACGTATAAATGCTTCAAATGGGCGGAAAAGTACTTGCCTGCCAGCGTCCGGCTGTCCTCCAACGAATGTGACATGAGCTGGGGACCGAAACGCCGGTATGTCGAAATCGTCCGGGATCTGGTTGACCGCGGCGCGAAAGTAGACTTGATGGGCGTTCAGAAACATTTCTTTAATCCCAAAACCGTTGAATCCATTGCCAACGGCGCCGATTCCCATACGCCGGAATTCATGTACAGCGTTCTGGACTGCATGGCGGAAGCGGAACGACCGATTCACATCAGCGAAGTTACTGTCCCGGCTCCTGCCGACGACGCCAAAGGTCGCGACATTCAGGCGATTGTCGCGTACAACCTGTATCGGCTCTGGTTTTCGTATTCCAACGTTGAGGGAATAACGTGGTGGAACTCCATCGACGGCGGCGGCGCGCCGGGCGAACCGACAACCTCCGGCGTTCTGGATTCCAACGGACAGAAAAAGCCCGTCTATTACGCTCTTGACCAGCTTATCAATCACGACTGGAAAACGAACCTGACCGTCAAAGCGGACGAAACCGGAATAGTAAAATTTCGCGGCTTCCGAGGCAAGTATCGCCTGACCTGGACAGACGCGTCCGGAACGGTGCAGACCAAAGAAGTCGTTGTAGAATAAACGTAGTTATTCTGCGCTCGTTTAGTTCACGGATTTAACGGATTAAACGGATTTACACCGATTGGTTAATGGACGTTCACTACTGTTTATTCCTCCCTTACTAAAGTTTTTTGGAAAGGGGAGTTTGAGGGGAAGAACCTTTTTTTCAAAAAAGATTTTCCCCTCTTAATTAAACATGAAAAAACTTCCCTAATAGGGAGCCAGCTTGCTGGCGACCGAAAGTTTTTTCTAGGCGGACGAAGTCCGCAAAGTAATAAAAAACGGACGCGAAGCGTTCAACTAGAACCGCGTAGCGGTTCAATATTTCTAGCCGTGGGTTTTAACCCACGGAACACGAGAATCAATAATACTAACATCGTCAAACACTCTTTTTCTCTTGCCCTCCAACGGAGGGTGAGAGAAAAAGATACTGAAACGATTGGGAATGTCCGTCGAAGAATTTTTACCGCAAAGAACGCTTGGTTTTTAAAACTTCGCGAACTTTGCGAACTTCGCGTGAGTTTTTCCTCGAGCGTTTACGCAATCCGGCTTCGTTTGCCGTTACGTATCCCCCCTAACCATTTTATCAGAATCATGAAATACCTCTTATCTGCCGTTTTGTTGGTCATGACGCTTGTTACAACCTGTAACGCGGCAAACGATTATCAGGAACTCATCGCCAAGTCTGAGGCGAGAGTTTATCAAGGTTCTAGCGGCGCGAAACTGCCGTACCGTCTGTTCAAGCCGGACAACTATGATCCAAACAAGTCGTATCCGCTGATTATTTTCCTTCACGGAGCGGGCAGCCGCGGCGCCGACAACCGCCAACACATGGTCAACTGCCAGTTCCTGTCGCTTATCAGCGGCGAGAATCGCGTAAAACATCCCGCGTTCCTGATCGCTCCCCAATGCCCGGCGGGAAAACGCTGGTGTGAAACGAACTGGTCGGAAAGAACCGCTCACAAAACGCCGGAAGCCCCGTCGGAAGGCATGGCGTGTTTGCTGGAGCTTGTAGACGAATTGCGAAAGGAATTCCCGCTCGACAAGTCCCGGTTATACGTGCTTGGAACGTCGATGGGCGGATTCGGAACCTGTGATTTCGTATGCCGGCGCGGAAACGAGGTTGCTGCGTACGTCTGTGTGTGCGGCGGCGCCGACAACGAGAAAATCTGCCAGTTCAAAAACGCCAAAGGCTGGTTCTTCCATGGCGATAAAGACGCCTCTGTTCCGGTAGAACGCTCTCGCAGCGCCGTCGCCGCGCTCAAAGCCGCCGGCTGTGACGTCAAGTATACGGAACTGCCCGGTCGCGGACACAACATCTGGATTGACGTATACGACACGCCCGGTTTAGCTGAATGGCTCTTTGAACAAAAACTGAAGTAAGACCGCAGGCGAGAGGGGTCAAACGCCAATGTTTCCTGCGGTTGAGCCGGCGGCGGCGATGGTTATGTGCAGGTCAGCCCGGACACGGATTTTACGGATTAGACGGATTTTCGCCGATTGATTACTGGATGTTCGAAGGGTGAAATACCGTATTGCGTAAGCCGTAAACGCTCCCTGGATGGCGCCCGTCCCTGGGCGCCTTGCTGGAACAAGAAAATCCTCTTTTACAGATTTCCCCCATCGACCTGCTGGATCGCGGCTGTTTCAGCCGCCAAAGAATTTTTAGCCGCAAAGGACGCAAAGTTATCAATTGGTGAACGCTTGCGGCGGAAGCATCCAAAAATCTTTTTCGCAGGACTGCCCCTCCGCCCCGCGGGTTCGCGGACATCCTGTCCGTCGAAGCCTCTCCGTCCTGCCGAAAGACTACGATGAGTCCGGCACGCGGCAGTCCCCTGCCGCACCTCCGCCTCGCCGACACCCCTTTGCCGCAGCCGTAACCCTTTCCGGATCGCGGACGAAGTTCGCCAAATACGATACAAACCTTGCCTATCCTTTCTATTTTCTCAAAACTTTTCACTTTTTTTCAAAAATTTTCCCATTTAGCGCTCGTCAATTTCAAAATTGAGTGTATAATAATTATTAATGTAAAAAAGCGATATTATATTTTGCCCCGGGTGTACCGTCGCAAAAGTCGTTTAAATAACCGTTTACCAGTTTTACCCACTAGAGAAGGAGTAAAATAATGGCTATTTCTAAAGACTGTTCATTCCTCCCCCCCCCCGCATTTTAACACGCGGAGTTCTACAGTTGACAATTTTAATAGTTGTCGCTCTTTTAGGCGTTTTCGCTCTTTCTCAGCCTGCGGTTG
>CACXSS010000022.1 GCA_902770245.1 uncultured Planctomycetota bacterium
TGTGCGGCGCTTGCGTCAATTACTAATTACTAATCACTAATTACTAATTCCCAATCTTCCCCAGCAATGAAAGATCTTTCAGTATCAATCGGTTCTGTTACATTAAAAAATCCGGTCATGACGGCGTCTGGCGCGTTTGGAAACGTCAAAGAGGCAACGGATTTAGTGGATATTTCCAAACTCGGCGCAGTCGTTCCCAAAACGATTACCCGAGCGCCGCGGCAGGGCAACGCTCCGCCCAGAACAGTCGAAACGACCGCAGGTCTGCTCAACGCCATTGGGCTGGATAACGATGGGCTGGACTCGTTCCTGACGTCCAAACTGCCGTACTATCAAAGTTTGCCGTGTCCGGTTGTTATCTCGTTTGCGGGAGAAAACGCCGACGATTACGTTTCCATGGCGCAGAGTCTGGAAAGCACATGCAATCAGGACGGCTCTATCGTTGCCTTTGAGATGAACATCTCCTGTCCCAATGTCGCCCACGGTACGGACTTTGGGAAAGATCCGGAGCTGTGCGAAAAGCTGGTTTCATCCGTTCGGAAAGCGATTTCCATGCCGCTGTTTGTTAAATTGACGCCGAACGTTTCTGACATAACCGTGATTGCCAAAGCCGCTCAAAACGGCGGCGCGGACGCTGTCTGTTTAATCAACACGGTTTTGGGCATGGCTATCGACTGGAAGAATCGCAGACCTCGCCTGGGCAACCGCATGGGCGGCTTGAGCGGACCTGCAATCAAACCAATTGCGCTGAGAATGGTTTATCAGGTCGCTCATGCTGTTACAATTCCGGTTATCGGCATCGGTGGAATTGAAACTATCGACGACGCCATGGAATTTCTCGTTGCCGGCGCAACGGCGTTTGAAGTCGGAACGGCGAACTTCTATCGCCCTACAGCGACGATGGAAATTGTCGACGCTCTTCCCGCTGCACTGGACGTCCTCGGAGCGAACTCCGTTAAAGAGATTATCGGAAGCTGTGAATAATTAGTAATTAGTAATGAGTAATTAGTAATTGACGCAAGCGCTTCACAAAAAAATCTCGTAACTCGCAACTATTATGAAACGTATATTATTCATCATTGTAACATTGCTTCTCGCCGTTCCGGCTCTGGCTCAAGACGCTGACAACGGTTTGTCGGTTTTAATGAACAAGCACGGTTTGGCGTACTCGTCCGCTCAACTAACGCCGACGATTTGCGCTCTGTGCGGCGTCCCGGCTTCTCCTGACTGCGTCGCCCAGCCGATCGGGTTTATCCGCACCGCGGCGAAAAGCAAGCCGACGATGGAGAAGGTTCTCATTTTTTGCCCGGACGCGACAGGAAAATTCCTCGTTGACAAATACCCGGCGGACTGGAAACCCGTTTACGACCTCTCGACGTACGTTGTAACGTCTGCCAACGTTCTGCCGAGTGTAACGCCGGCCTGCTTTGGCGCGATTTTTACCGGCTGCCCGCCCGAGGTTCACGGCATTCGCCAGTACAACGACAAATACAAGACCAACCCGATTAAAGTCGAAACCCTGTTTGACGCCTTTTCAAAAGCAGGTAAGAAATGTGCCGTCATTGCGGAGAAAAACTGCAGCATCGACCTCATTTTCCGCGGACATCAGGCGGACTTCTACACAACAAAAAATTCGGAAGAATCCGTGGCGACTGCCAAAAAGTTGATTCAGGAAAATAACTACGATTTAATCGTCTGTTACGACGGCAATTACGATTCGACCATGCACGCCAAAGGCGTTTTTGCCGAGAAGTCGCTTGAGGCAATGAAGAACTCGATTCGCTATTATACAGAACTGGTTGAAGTCGCCGAGCAGGCGTGGGCGGATAAGAATTACGTTTCCGTTTTCAGTCCCGACCACGGCGCGCACGACGTCAAAGAAGGCAAAGGAACCCACGGTTCCGACATGGCGTCCGACGCTATTGTCAACTTCTTTTACCGTTTACGATACGTGAAGTAACGAAAATTATAATAACGTCCGAAAATAAAAATGGACAAAGGAAATGAATAGTTATATTAATTCCTTTGTCCATAATTGTTTATCATTTAAATCTTTTTGGGGAGAAATAGTTGCTGTACCCCAAGTATAATCCGAAAAGCACGATTAGAACAATCTTGATATTATTAAATTTAATAAACAAAGTGTTATTGCTTTTTAGAGCAGCATCAAAATTTAGTAGAGGGGAAAACAATAGAAGTTGTAGACAACCTTAGGTTTTCAGCTAGTTTATACGGTACAATAAAAATTAGATTTGAATACAATTGGGGTTTCGGAACGTCTTTTTTGCACCTATAAATATGAAAATAGACAAAAAATTCGACATAGTCAATGACTAGAGTTGACCTGATGAAATGCATAAGGCAATGTTATACAAGTAGTCAAAGGCTTTGGATCATATATTTGCATTCGCTATTATAAGGTGCTCATGATAGTTCAAACAACTTAAATTTTTAGGTTGATTGACCGTAGTATGACGATAACCGAATAACCCTTACTACAGGGATTTTGACCAGTACACTTGCAAAACTCCCAATATCTGAAACGGTATCCGTTTCAACTCTTGGTAATGTATATAAACTATTTTGTTATGACGTTGGAGTTATCGAGGGTTGCGTACAAAATTTCAAAGTCAACTTGGAGGATGACAAGTGAAATCCTTTAATAAAAATCATTCTGCAAAATGCGATAATGATGAAATCCGTTGCGTGGATTTGTTCTGTGGTTGTGGTGGAATGTCTCTGGGTCTTGAATTATCAGGATTTAAAGTCAAAGCAGGCTTTGAACTCTGGGATCCCGCTATCCGTGTTTATGCTGCAAATTTCAAACATCCGGTAATAAAGCAAGACCTTTCAAATCTAAAAGAATCTGTCGACAAGATAACCTCATTCAATCCCGATTTGATTGTTGGTGGTCCGCCATGTCAAGACTTCTCTACTGCAGGACATCAGGACGAGAGTTTAGGCAGGGCTATATTATCAGTAGATTACTCACGTATTGTTAGTATGGTAAAGCCCAAATTCTTTATAATGGAGAATGTGGCAAATATAAGAAAGTCGCAAGCTTTCAAGAAGGTTATAGCTAATTTTAAGAAAGCTGGCTATGGGTTGACGCAACGCGTTCTTGATGCGGCATATTGTGGTGTTCCGCAAACGAGGAAAAGAATGTTTCTAATTGGTGCGTTAGGTGCAGATGATGATTTTCTTGGAAAAGAATTGGATGGCTCATTGTCTGATAAACCAATGAGTATATATGATTATTTGGGAGACAAGCTGGGAACAGAGTATTATTTTCGTGTTCCTACAAATTATACCCGTCGAGGGGTCTTTAGCATATATGAGCCATCAATGACTATACGTGCCGTAGATCGTCCGATACCAAGTGGTTATAAGGGAAATGCAAAGGACTCGGCTCCTATACACATGGCTAGATGTTTAACACCAAAAGAACGCAGTTATATTCAGACTTTCCCAGAAGAATTCAAATTTGATGGGAGCAAGACTGATTTACAAACAATGATAGGAAATGCTGTTCCCGTCAATCTGGCAAAGTTTGTTGGCGATGCGCTTATGAGATATATAAAAAAGACAGGAGACTAAACAATGCGTGTCGTAGATTTATTTTCGGGTTGCGGCGGCATGTCACTTGGATTTGAACAGGCAGGGTTTAAGATTGTTGGGGCATTTGACAACTGGGACCCGGCCGTTACTATTTATAAGAAGAATTTTAAGCATCCAATTTTTAAAGTTGATTTGAGCCAAGATGATGCAAGTTTAGCTGTTGAAAAACTAAAGCCAGATTTAATTGCAGGCGGTCCACCATGTCAAGACTATTCAATAGCAGGCAAAAGAACTCTAGGCAAAAGAGCTAACCTCACAATTCGTTTTGCTGAAATTGTAACAACAGTTCGTCCTACGTGGGTTATTTTTGAAAATGTTTACAACATTGAACGTTTTAGTACACTTCCAAAAATGAAGAAAATGTTGTCGGATGCTGGTTATGGCTATTCATCTATGGTTCTTGATGCAAGCAGATGTGGGGCACCGCAAAAACGTCAAAGGTATATCTTGGTAGGTAAACTAAACGAGAAAGATGGATTCCTTGATTCAATAATTAAAAACGGGTTATCGAGTAAACAGATGACAGTCCGCGACTATTTAGGCGATACGTTGCGTACACAATATTATTATATGCACCCAAGAAGTTACAATCGCCGCGCTGTTTTTTCCATTGATGAACCAGCGTCCACAATTCGAGGAATAAACAGACCTATTCCAGATAACTACAAAAGACATCCTGCTGATAAAGCGGATATATCAGAGGGAGTAAGAGCGTTGACTACTAGAGAACGTGGACTCTTACAGACATTTCCTGCTGGTTTCGAATTCCCAGGAGCAAAAACAGATGTCGAACTTGCAATCGGGAATGCAGTACCTCCAGCATTAGCTCGATATGTTGCAAATTGCATAAATCAATGGATCAATGAGAACAAAAAATAGAAAGCGAAGTAGATAATGACTTACTTTTTAGAAATCGAGAATTATGATACGTACTCTAATGATGAAGCATGTTTTCGTTTTAATTATAACCGTAATGGTGGGGGAGGGCAATCATTTTTACAAGGAAAATATCAAGATTCTAGTGGAAAACTCAATAGTCCTTTTAATTTGAACGGTCTAATTGCAACTTTTAAGTTTTATTTTCGAAACAAAAACGGTAATTTAATTAGTGTATTGTTGGATGACGAATCCACTCAATATGAAATTAAACCTCGAGCTAGCGGCGAAAAATGCATGAAGTTTGCTGTTGGTAATAACGAAACGCCAAGTAAGGCAATAGCGGCGTTCTTGATGCTTCCTGAGACTTGTAGTGTTGAGAGCCCTAGTATTGAGCCTACACCGTATGATAGTATTACTACGGTTCTTAGCCTTAAAAATTATTGGCTTAAATCAACATGGTTGGATGTTGAACTATGTAATGATAAAACGATATATGTAGTTCCAAAGGATTGTATTTTTTCTGGAGGATTGAAAACTGAATGCAAAGATAATAAAGTTGTCAAAACAATTGGTACAGCGAGGTACTTCAAGATAGATTTTCAGAAACGCATAAATGACATTTTAAGCTTATCAGAAAATGAAATGCTTGATAGCGAAGTTGCAGTCTGTATAAAACATTTTGCTGATATCTATTCTGGAACAAAACATTTCCATTATAAAGAATCGGCTGATATGATTAGTCATGTCATGCGATATCTTTCATCAAAATATCCTTTTACTTATTCGGGGGTCACGGACCCATTACCAATGATTAAATACTTGATTAAATCTCAGGAATCACTTTCCAATTTGTTGAATGAAATGTCTGATGAGAATAAACAAATACTTGCAGCTATTCGTGCAAAACCTTTTATCTTACTCGCAGGTATGAGTGGGACAGGCAAGACACGCATAGTCAGGCAATTGGCGCGCGGTTTTTGTCCCCAAATAGGGGAACTGGCGAGTAATCCCATGTGTCCAGGGAATTACGAATGTATCCCTGTTCGTCCCAATTGGCATGACTCCACAGGACTTATGGGCTATATTACAAGAATTACAGAACATGGTAAGCCTATGTATGTAGCAACGGAGTTTGTACGGTTTCTAGCAAAAGCTTGGTTGTACGAGAAAAAAGGCATTCCATTCTTCTTATGTCTTGATGAAATGAATCTTGCTCCTGTGGAGCAGTATTTTGCAGAATACTTGAGCGTGATAGAGTCAAGACAACTGTCCGAAGAATACAAGATTGTTACGGACACTCTTATAAAAATTCCCGACAAAGAAATCCTTAATAGTCTTATAAATGAATTGTATCCAGATCAAGCAGGTACAGCGTCTGAAATCATTTCGATTTTCAAAAAAATGGGTGGCATACCAATACCTTCCAATCTGGTTGTTATGGGAACAGTTAATATGGATGAGACTACATGCTCGTTTCCACGTAAAGTTCTCGATCGTGCTATGACGTTTGAACTTAATGAGTTCAACATCGACAGCGGACTGGAATCCAACCCAGATATTCCACTTGGCGCATTTCCGGCTGAATCTGCAACATGCTGTTTTACACATGGTTGGCAGGTATATCAGATTGGCAAGGATAAGTGTGACATGGTTAAACCATATCTTATTGCCTTAGACAATGCATTGCAAGGCAAGCCTTTTAGATTTGCTTATAGGACAAGAGATGAGTTTATGATCTATTGTTTTGAACGAATGAGAGATGGTACATCACTTGCTAAAGCAGCCGATGAAGCAACGAACATGAAGATTCTTTCGCGAATCGAGGGAGATGAACAAACGGTACAACTTCGATGGCTTAAAAACCTCAGAGAAGTTGTTTCAAACGAACTAAATAATCTAATGGAGACGGGAGAAGAGGCGCCTAAAGTTGCTACCCAGAAATTAGACGAAATGATTAGTCGGCTTGATAGCGGTTTTACAAGCTTCTGGCTTTAATTTGCGCAGGGTAAGGTATTGGTGAATTCAAATGGCGTTGCTTCGCATTAACCACGAGGATTTCGAAGTTCAAGTTTCCTGCGGGAATTATAACACGATTTATGCAGAGGCTGAACGGAACATTCCAGCAAATGCATTGTGGGCAACATATTCCTATTCAGAGCCTGTTGAATCATTATTCTTTCAAGAGGATGATGGTCTAGGTATGCCACTAGGAAAACGCGCATTCTTTTTTGACAATTCGGACTATGTAATTTTTGTTAAGACAAAAAACGGTGCGTCATCACCTCAACCGGCATTCGTATCAAAAACTATGAATGAACGGATGCAACGTTTCGATAACGATATTATTACAGGGACGTTAAATTTTGGGAATAACATTGGGAAGTGCGATTTATGCTTTACCTATCTCAAAGGAAAGAATCCATGTAAATTTAAATTTACTATAGAAATACTCTCTCAAAAAATAGATTATCATCACGATTGGATCGAGTTAGTAAAGGAGATTGAAGACGAACACCAGACACTTGCTTTAGATTTTTTGCGCGATACATATCATTCGTTTGATACGGTCTCAAAAGAGATTCCGAAAGACCAAACCGCAGACATGATTTGGTGGTGCCTCTTTAAGTCATATCAAGATCAGTTCATCAAAGCTTGCAAGTTAATTCTGAATAGTCCACGACATAAGTGGCGGCAACAAGGAGTGTATCTACGTGCCGACCAATTGAAAATACCTTCTGCAACTCAAGAGAATGAATACTCAGAATTCAAACGAGATGTTACACATCTTTATTATTCAGAGCGGATCGTTAATGACAAGGATACGCCAGAAAATCGCTTTCTTAAGATGGCGGTAGAACATATCTCAGACAAATATTCGAAGCTTTCCGGCTACCTATTAAGACAGACAAGCGTTAGCGAAGAAGTAAAGGAAGATATCCGCGAAATGGGGGGAACCCTATTATCTATAAAAAACAATATTTTTTTCAAGGGAATTGGCAAGTTCAAAGGTTTACGCCAAGAATCACTAATTCTTCATAGAGCAAGTGGATACTCTACGGTATATCGAATCTGGGCCATATTGAAGATGATGTATTCTCTAGGTGGAAACAGGTTACATCTTGAATCTAAAGATATTGCATCTCTCTATGAAATGTGGTGTTTTATTCGTATAAAAAATGCTATCGCAATGCTAACCGGAATAAGTGAAAAAGCAAAGACTGAACTCAAGGATTTTGTGTATCGACTATTTACCGGCGAAAAATCGCGTGTAGTGTTCAAAGACGAATCTGGCTTAGAACTTGTAGAAGTTAGTTACAATTCATCTGCAAAGGCTGAAACTTCAGACGGGATACCTGATACTTGTGCCCCAACAACTAAGATTGCCCAAAGTTCGGCATCTTCTGAGCGTCCTGATATCGTACTTCGTTTGACAAAATCATTCGGGGGCGACTCCCAATACAAAGTAACCTATTTGTTTGATGCCAAGTATCGTATTCAAGGTCGATACACGAGTGGAACGGCTACAGGCGTGGATTATCCACCGCAGGACGCTATTGACCAGATGCACCGCTATCGAGATTCAATATACTACCAAAAGGACAAATCTAACGCTTCTAATGCTATCGTTCCACTGAAAAAGGAAATCATTGGGGGGTATGTTCTGTTCCCCGGGGCGGGACCAAAGGAAGCTGTCAAGGTTGCTCCTTTTATGAAGACTCGCGAAGAGGTAAATATCGGCGCATTTCCGTTACGTCCTGGTAATGAAGATAATAACAAGATATTATGCGAATTCCTTGATGGTCTCCTCAATAAGAGTGAGTGGTTAAAACACATTGAAGATGTCATTGCGCAAAAAGGCATGGTTCAAACTCCTGAAAGTGCAACTTTAGACAACCGAGTAATAGTGGCCAAGGGGTATCCCAAAGGCTATGTTGATGCTATCCGTTTAAATGGTAATTGCCCATGGGATTCTAGTTGTTGTCAATTTCCTGAATATGTGGGATTGATAATTTTCCCACGTACCCAAGATGCTAATGTTTTCAAAGTTGTTAATAGTAAAAATATAGATGGGCCATTATCTTTGAGTGAATTAAAAAACAAGTATCCAGAGTTTAAAGATTTTAACCTGCCTTTTAAAAATTGTTATGTCTGGTCGGTGGTTGAGTTAAATAGAGTGGAAGAAAAAATTGAATGATTAGAAACCAATTGTTTAGTAATTGCATTTCTATTTCAAAACAGTTGATTAAGAATATTTATGTTATAGTAGATGAAGGCTCTATTATCATGTTTTGCGTTTTGAAAATAGTGAAGAGGGGCATTGTTTTTGATCAAAGTCGGGATTGAGGGGCTTTCTAATAAAAACGATGTTTTATTATTTTATCAGAAAGCCATTTATTTTATTTTCAATTACTCAATCTCAGCCGGGAGCGGCGCGTTGGGCAATGGCGCGTTGGGGAGTTCGAGAAGTTCCGGTTCTGTAACTTTTTCTGGCAGCAGGTTCGGGCTGGCAACTGGCTTGAGACTGTCTGTCGCGTTTTTGCCGGACAGGACTTTGACCGCCGGTTCGGATCCTGGATTAGCTGGGGCGTCTGGGACAGCTTCGTCTACGATTTGTTGTATTTGAACGTCTTCGTCCAGAAATTCCAGTTCCGGCGAGCCGTTGTTACTCGTTTCCGGAGCGGCTTGTTTCGGTTCAACCGGCGGCAAGGCGATTTCTTCCGGTGTAAAGGGCGAGGTAGTCGGGACGGCAGGCGTATCGAAGTCGGTCGTTCCGTTGAGAACGTCTTCTAAAACGTCGTTTGCTGAACTGGGGTCGGCGAACGGATTGACAATTGAATTCGGCGAAGACGAATCCCTCTTGCCTGCAGCCTCTTGCCTGCTGCTTCCCTGCATTGGGCAAATGTTTGACATGGAGCCAGGATCAATCCACTGCCCATTTTCATCGATTTGCATCGTACCCAGGGCGTAGTCGAGCGCCATTCTCATGGCTTCGTACTGGAGCCATTCATTCATAATCTGGTTTTGACTGGTTAATAGCGAGTCCAGGGCTTCAATCAGGTCTCGAGCAAACGAGTCGCCGAAGCTGGACGTCTCTTTTGGCTTTGGCGGACGTTCCAATTGAAGCCGCCGCTGGTCATACTGTGACATAGACACGAGAACCGAGGCGCGCTGCAGTTCAAACGACATCTGACACAAGTCGATTTTACGGATAATTTCCCGAATGTTTTCTCGAGCGTTGTCTTCAAAGGCGATGAATTCCCGGTGCGCCTGATAGTAGTTCAGCAAGGCGCGGCGATAGGAGTTGCGTTCTCTGAGTCGGGTAATCGGGGCGTCAAACGCCACGCCAAGGCGCATTTCGCTGGTCGTCGTCCCGTGGAAATCCGACAGGTCGGTCGACCGAACCGAGCCGTCGAAGGTAACCTTCAGCCCGGCTTTTAATGCGTTTTTAGCGATTTCAATCTGACGCCATCGATCAACCAGCGCGGCGCGGGCGTTCATCCAGTCCAGACGATTTCTCATGGCAATTGAAATAGCGCATTCCGGATCCATGTAAATCGGTTCCAGAGTAATGGAATCGAGTCGGGCGCGTCCTTGAACCAGAATCAGCTCCAAAAGAATGCCGTTGTACGCATAGACCATATCGTCAATATCTTCAGAAGTTCCGGAGCCAGAGATTTTTGACGCTGCGGTCTGAAGCTCTTTGGAATATTTTTCCACTAATTCAAATATGGCTTTGGCGTCGCGAACGATGTTTTCCACTCGCTTGTCAAATAAACCGGAATCGAAGATGCTCAAATCCATCTGCTCGCCCCATCGTTCTTTTTGCGACGCCCATTGATCGAGGATTTCTCGACGTCTTGGGGAGATGTCCAGCAAGGCTTGAACGTCGTTGCGAACAATTCGGGCTTGTTCCTTCGTTTCTGTAACCAGACCGTTGATGCGATTTTCCAAATCCGAACCCGTTAGAGCGCCGGATCGAATATCGACAACAGTTTGTTCCGTTCGTTTTTGAAGGTCTTTCAGGTCAGCGGATATAATTTCAAACGAATCCAAAAGCGGGTCGCGTATTTCAACATGAAGTTCCGGTGGTAAACCGAGCGAAATTTTGAACTGGTCGACAGCGTTCTTATAGGAGTTTTGCTGCGTCAGCAGGTTAAGCTGCGATCGGTACAGCGATTGCCGGGTTTGGTCAACTTGATAGCTTGTAATTCGGTTGGCGTCGCAGTTTGCCTGCATTCTGTCCAGAGAATCCTTGAGCGAATCAACGTTGGCGCGCTGGTTGACCAGTTCCATTTGACTTCGCAGCAGTCCATAAAACCCGCCGACAGACCCGAAGGAAATTCGTCCGGAACCGATTCCAATCGCGCCGGACGACGGCGTTTGAAGGGATCCGTTTCCGGTTATAACAGACATGTAAAATCCCTGTCGAAACTGTTCCATTCGTCGGACGTTTGCCAGCAGGTTTCGTTCCGCCTGCGTCAAACTTTCCAGAGCGTAAGCCCGCCCGGCGTACTGAAGCAGAGGTTTAATGAGCGAATAGGAAAACAGCGTTGTTCCGACGTGGCTGGAACCGTCTGACCCAAACGTCCAAACGATGTTGTTTGCGATTTCCGCTAAAATTGTTCCGCCGGCGGCTGTCGCCTTTCGGAACCCTAAGCTCTGGTCGAGCATTTGAGTGTTATAGCCTTCAAAATCCGTTCTGGTTGCCGACGAAATGGAATAGTACGGCTGAACTTCCAGATTGAATCGCTGTTCCGTTACGCTCAAGGCGCATAAATACAGGTTTTCGCGCGCCGTCTGATATTCCCGGGAATGTTTCAGCGCCAGTTCAACCGCTTTGACGCGGTCAATAATGACTACCCCGTTTTCGGACTCCATATAGTTAAGCCAGGTGCGGGAATCCGCCGTCCTTTCGTATCCGTATTTGTCCCAGCCCTTCCAGCCGCGATACCCGTTGACGCATTTCATATATTCATGAGAAGCCGGGTCGTCCTGCGGCTGACAGGGCGTTTCCTGATAATAATCCATGTACAGACGAGAGTCCGGATCAGGCAGAAAACGATAGTCTGTAATGAGCCAGCGTTCGTCCTGACTTGTGTTGTTGATTAGGCATATCGCGTCCCGGTCTGCGCTGAAAATATACTTTTTCGGCGCGCAGCCTGTTATAGCTATTAGCAGCGCGGTTATCGCTGCAATAGTTATACCGAAATTCATTATTGACCGTTTATTATCCGTTTCCATTTTTTAGTAGCGAGTTGCGAGTAGCGAGTTTCGAGAGAATTTTGTGAACTCTTTGCGTATTCTCTCCTCTCGTTTCTTGCCACTCAGTAGATATTTCCGTTTCCAAACGCTAAGAGCGCTTATAGATAGTTTCGTCCGTCAAAATGTTAAACTTTAACGATTGTAGCGATTATGACGATAAAAAAGACAAGAAGTGGAATAAGAAAAGCAAAAGGCATGGAAGGCGGTAATGAAGCGACCAGCGGGAGCGGAGTTACGCAGTTCGCCGAAGGCGAACCAAAAAGCAGAACCCATCGTTATGTTCGCCTAACGGCGAATGCGTAATTCCGTTCGCTATCGCTCACTTCATTACCGCCTTTCATCAATTCGCTTTTTGCTGCTTCCACCCTCGCTTCGCCTGTTCCAGATTGTACCGCATCCGTTCGGAGTTCGGGTTAAGTTCAACGGCTTTTTCAAGATATTGAATTGCTTCTTTCAAACGAGAAGAGTTTTCGGCGACGAGCAGACCGAGCGAATACCAGGCTTGGGCGTCGTTGGGGTGAGTTTGAGTGAGAATCTTAAACTCTTTTTCCGCCTCGGCTTTTTTCCCTTGGCGATACAAAACCATTGCCAGGTTGTTGCGTCCGGGATAGAACGTCCTGTCGAGTTCCAGAGACTGGCGGTATCGTTTGGCGGCTTCGGAAAGCCGTCCCCAGTTTTCTTCCAGAACGCCCAGATTGAGGTAAGACGCGCTCTGGTCGTTGAGGTTTTCCTGAGAGCGGATGTATTCCCCCAACGCTTTGTCGAAGGGGCGATTATTCGTTTTATCGTAAACGAAAACCTTAGACAGCTGCCGCGCCGCTTCCATGCGAACAGACCGCACCGGGTCGTTCAGAAGGGGTTCGAGGCGGGACTGAAGTTCTTTGGCGTCAGCGAATTTGTATTCCAGCGCCCGGGCGGACGCCGTCCTGACCAGTTCCGATTCGTCTTTCAGCCCGGCAAAGAGAGCGTTTTTCACGCTCGCGCCGTCATAATTGGCAAGCAGAGCCGCCGCAGAGGCGCGAACAATATCGGGAACGAACTCGCCGTTTGTATCTTGCTTGACGAGTTCCGCCAATCGCTTTTGGGTTTCGGAAATCTTGCTTGTCTCCTGATTTTCACGTCCGAGTCGTCCGGCGGCGATAGCGTAGGCGAAATGACGCGAATAGTCCTGCTTGCCGTACCATTGGTCGATTTTCGCCTGCGCCCATTGAGGCGTTTCTCCCTTGGATGAGTCGTTATGACAGGAGTTGCACGCGTTGGGAACGCCCAAGTCCGCTGTCAGCTGAGGGCGGGGAACGGACATGGAATGATCGCGCCGATTGTCCAGAGCCATGTACGTAACCGACGGCATGTGGCAGTCCTCGCAGCGGGTTCCTGGCGAGTTGGCGCCGGCGGTATGGAAATGATGCGCGGGGGAATTGTATTTTGCGTCGTCATGACATCGGGCGCACATTTGACTGACCGGTTTGGGCTGAAATCCGTCCTGCTGATTGGCGGGAATTCGAGCGATAAAGGCGTCATGACAGTCGACGCACGAGCCGCCCTTTGCGTAGAATTTGCTCTGTAAAAACGACGTGTACTCAAAGTCTTCTTCTTTAATCTGACCGTCTGGATAATAGGCGTCTGAGTCGAGCAGTTCCGGAAAGAAATTATCGCAGAATTTCGAACCGGGCGTCCAGTCAGGATAGATTTCCAGACGTCGAGCGTGGCACATAGCGCAGGCGTCGGTTGACGTTTGTCCAGACGCGCCTCGGAACGTAAACAGCCCGCAGCCGTATCGGCGGTCGTACGCTCGTTTTCCGCCAGTTCTTTTAGCAATCTGAATATGGACGCTGCCCGGTCCGTGGCAGGACTCGCACCCGTTATTAATATCTGTAAAAGTAGTATGGTACTTTTTCGAGGCGAAATCAAAGTTGCGTTTAAGATTGGTTACGTGGCACGACGCGCACATGTAGTTCCAGTTCTGCGCCGGCTGACGCCAATGAAGGACGTCCCCTTCCGTCGACGTCTGAGCGTCGTCCGCATAAAGATGATACCATCTCTTTCCAGCAACGTCCCACGCCCACGGTAAACACTGAATTTTCCCATCTGCGATTTCGACTAAATACTCTTGAAGGGGAAAGACGCCTAAAACGTACTTGATTTCATACTGATTCGTCTTCCCGTCAGAAGAATGGACGCTGACCCAGTATTTGCCGTTATTTCTAAAGAATTCCGACGTCTCCCCGGAATGTTCCAGCTTCTGAGAGGAAAAGTCGCCCAGAACGGACGCTTCTGTTGCGTGGTTCATGGACTCGGCGTGATACGACAGACTCCAGCGTTTCATAAAGAAGTCATGACATTCGGCGCACGCCTGCGTCCCGACGTATTGCGGCTCAATCCCTTCCGGCAGCGGAACCGCCCAGAAATAAACGCTTTTCCCAAAAAAGAAAAGGAGAATCGCAAGAACAACCCCGCCGACAGCAAAACCAATTCGGTATTTCATGCTAAACAACGCAATAAAAGATTAAAAGCGAGGCGTCTATTAAAAATCAGGATTTAGCGACTGACCTTGAGAGGCTAAATCCTGATGAACTGTTACATATTGGACGACGTTGATTATTGAATTTCAAAAACGTCGCAGAAGTTTCCGCCCATGCGGGAAGACGTCATTCTGACGTCGGCGTGAAGAACCAGACTGACCATTTTGGTAGCAATCTTGTTGTAGCGGTCCGTGCCGTCCTGCATGGCGATAAACGGATTGGTTTTCCAAACGAGTTCTGTCTTGCCGTTTGATCCAACGCGAGTGAACGCAATGACTTTTTTCTCTGCCAGACCTTCGACAAACTGTTCAAGACGTTCTTCGAGCGTTTCGCCGTCAACGATTTTTTTGAACTTCAAAGCCAGGTCGGCGGCGACCAGATCCTGAATCTTTTCCGCCATTTGAAGACCGCAGTTCTGTTCGATATGCTTCCAAATTGACGGAACGACAACGCCGGTGGCTCCAGGGAACAATGCGGTCAAGGCGAGGTCGGTAATGCCGTAACGATGACGGGGGCGACCGCGGGAGGACAGCTTTTCGACCGTTCGTTCAACGTAGCCTGCTTCGATAAGCTCTGAGAGCTGCTCTGTAATGGCAGTTCGAGTTACATTCAGGTTATCGATCATTTCCGCAATTGCGAGCGGGGGCTGGCCAACCAAAAGGTTGATGATTCTCATACCAGCCGATGTAATATACATTTCGGACATAATAAATCAACAAAAAAACAGTTATAAGGGTTGTCGAATGGTTTGAGGCGCCGAATCCCCTTCAATCCCAGGTTATTATTAAATTGACAAAAAATCCATAACCTATTGTCTGACAAAGGGATAGTCTAATTAACCGCTTTGAGAGCAGTGTAAAACAGGGAGAATACGCCGGACGCCCCAATGCCGACTCTTCTGAATTATTCAAATTCCTTTTAATATTCGTATTATAACTGACTTAAAAATAGTGTCTAGGGAGTACAATCAAAATAAGATAAAAAAAACTCAAAATAAATGTAGAATAATATTATTGGATTTAACATTAGGACTAAGTAGAATTTACAAAATATAAACGCTGTAATGATTACATCTATTCGCTTCACGGTTTTTACAAGATAAACAAAAAAATGCGCTGAGAGCGACGTCGTCAGCGCATTTTCTGTTATTTAGTCTAACAATTATTTGCTATTTCGAATCTTTTCGAATGCCTGCTTGCACAGGTCGACGCTAACCATCGGGTTTTTGCCCTCGTATTCGATAGTGTAGTTTTCGACGCCGCCTTTGGTTTCGCAGAATTCAATGACCCGTTTGAAGTCGATCGTGCCTTCGCCGATAATCTTGAGGTCTTTTTCCTTCATGTGGACTGTCTTACAGCGTCCCGGATACTTTTCCATGAAATAATAGGGATTGTCCGGACAGTTGCTGGTGTCCATCTGGAGCTGAACGTCGTTGGAAGAGTGGTCAGCAAAGATTTCCCAGGTCGTCAAGCCGTTGGGCAGCTTGTTGAAGTCGTGGGCGTGAGCGTGGTAGCCAACGTACATGCCAGCTTCTTTGGCGATTTCCGCGGACTTGGAGAAGTTCTCAGCCGCTTTAATCCAGTCGGCTTCCGTGTCGTTTTTCATCCAGGCGCAAAGAATGAACTTGCCGCCGAGAATCTGGTGGTTTTCGATGTTGCGCTTGAGGGCGTCCGGGTTTTCGATATCGTTGCGTCCAAGGTGTGAGCCGGTACAGGTCAGACCGAAGTCTTTTTGCAGTTTCGCCAACTCTTTAATTGGCAACGGGTAACTGTGAGCGTATTCAACTCCGTCGTAACCCATTTTGGCGATGGCTTCGAGAACTTTAGCCGGGTTGGCTTTGAAGTCGTTGCGGACGCTCCACATCTGGAGGCAAACGGGAATGATTTTCTTGCCGTCTTCGGCAAAAGCAAACGGAGCGGCGCTGGCGGCGGACATGATAACCGACCCCAGCCCAAGGCGTAAAATATCGCGGCGATTGTAATTCATGCTCTTCTCCAAATTAAATAGGGAATGGGAAATAGAGAGTAGGGAATAGAAGATAATTCCCTGCTCAGGGGATTATACCTTGTTTAATAACGATGTAGGGCTTGTCTTGAACGCTGACTGTTTAAAACGATCTGCAACTGAACTCTACATGACTTACCAATATATCCCAGTTTAAAATCAAATACAAGAGGGGGGCAAGAAATAATTGTAAAAAAGATAATAAAAAATCGCTCTTTACAAGTTTATTAAAAATTGCTATGTTTCCAGCAAATTGTCAATTGTGAGATAGCGATTAACGTTCACAATTGCTAATAGTGAATTACTCATTGCTCATTGTTTTGAAAGGAACATGCAAAAATGAATAAATCGACGATTACATTGTCTTTGATTGCGCTGTCGTTATTGATTTGCAGCAGCGTATTGGCTCAAAACGCGATTCCGTTGACGCCGCCGGGGGTTCAGACCCGTCGAACAACGAGTCACGTTTATGCGTCTCCTCAAACTGCGGCGCCAGGCAAGGCGCCTTCATCAGCCGTTCGACGTCCATCGCCGTATGCTGCCGGACAGCCGTCAAGACCGACAATTCAGCGCACCAATGCAGAAATGGAACTGCCCGCTCCGACTGTTCCAGACGTCTCCGCGCCGAAGGAACCTGCCGAGTTGAATTTGACTCCGCCGTCTTTGCCGGAAGCTCCTGCTGCGGAAGCTCTTACCCCTCCCCCAGCGCTGGAAGCGCCGAGCGTTCCTGCTATGCCGGAATTGGAACCGAATATGGAACTCAGCTCTCCCGCCGTTCCAGAACCATCCGTTCCTGCCCCCTCTGTTCCAGAAGTCAGTTCTCCATTGACGCCGCCCAGCGCCTTGACTACTCCCAGCGCCCCGTCTTTGAATGGGGGCGAGCCGCGCGAGTTCAATAACGTCAATTCGCTGCCGGTTATTGAGGGCCCAGGTTCTTCTGCTCCGCAGAACGCCCCCGCTGCGTTTTCGACGGGAATCGGCGAACCGGGAGCTAAAGTTCTCAACGGATCTCAAGCTCCGCAAATCGTTGTCGAAAAGATTCCGCCAAAGGAACTCCTTGTCGGACAGAGCGCCGTTTGGAAAACCATTGTAAAAAATATCGGTCAGACGATTGCCGTCAATGTGGAAATCAAAGACTTGCTTCCAAAAGGATCGCAGTTAATCGAAACCAATCCGCCAGCTGTTAAAGGCTTCAGCGGAGAACTGGTCTGGAAAGTTGGCGATATCCCACCTGGAAAACAAGTAACCGTCAGCATGGAAATCATGCCGCTTGAAGAAGGACGAATGGGCAGCGTTGCTCAGGTTTCGTTCCAGACCGCCGCCAGCGGAGAAGGCGTTGTTGCCAAACCGCAGCTGGCTCTTCAGACTCAAGGCGTTAAACAGATTGGAATCGGTAACACGACCGAACTGACGATTCTTCTTTCCAATCCTGGAACGGGCACGGCGAAAAACGTTGTTCTGACTGAAAACGTTCCGCCTCAGCTTCAGCACGAAGCAAAAGACTCCGTTTTGACTTATAACGTCGGAGATTTGAAGCCGAACGAAACGAGAACGATTCATCTGACCATGACCGCGATTCGAGCGGGTAAATTCGTCAACTCGTTAACCGCGACCGCCGACCCGGGACTCAATGCTGAAAGCCGGTTCGATATGGAAGTTATCGCCCCGCAGCTGAAAATGACGGTTCAGGGACCGACTCGCCGATTCCTCGAACGGGAAGGTTCGTATAAACTTGCCATTTCCAACCCCGGCACGGCTTCTGCGACTCACGTTGCGATGCGAGTTCAGCTTCCCAACGGTCTGGAATTCGTCCGTGCGAACAACAGCGGCGTTTACGACCGTCAGACGCGAACCGTTCGCTGGCTGCTGGAAGAACTGCCCGCCAACGATTCCGGCGATGTCGAACTGGTTGTCGTTCCGACCCAAATCGGACAGCAAA
This sequence comes from uncultured Planctomycetota bacterium, assembly GCA_902770245.1. Classification (GTDB taxonomy): domain Bacteria; phylum Planctomycetota; class Planctomycetia; order Pirellulales; family Thermoguttaceae; genus RUG11551. The sequence continues at coordinate 18,226 of CACXSS010000022.1, forward strand.
CGCTGGTCTATCAGGCGACCGCCGACAAAGGCATTGCGGATAACGGTCAGAAAGAATGTCTGGTTGAAGGCATGGCGGCTTTGCTGACTCAGCTGAGCGATACGAGCGACCCGGTTCTCATTGGCGAAAAGACGACGTATAGCATCAACGTTGTCAACCAGGGAACGAAGGCGGCGCAGAACGTTCGCGTCAGCGCCCAAATCCCGGCGGGAATGGAGTTCCTCAACGCGGAAGCTCCGACCAGTTACCGCATGGGACCGAACAATACGGTTGTCTTTGATCCCGCGCCGCAGCTGCCGCCCAAGGCGGAAATCCGGTTCAAGATTCTCGTCAAAGCGGTTAACCCGGGCGACCAGCGTTTGAAGCTGTCGGTCGTGAGCGACGAACTTTCTTCGCCTGTTACAAAAGAAGAAAGCACGCAGGTGTACCAGGATCAAATGTAATCATAGCGTAACGTGCGAAGCGTGAACGAGAAGCGAGTAACGGTTGAGAAATCGTCCTCGCTTCCTGACTTCCTTTTCGACTTCGCAAATATGGGATAATTTTCTCTTTTTTGCTCTCCTTGACAGAATTTGTTCTGTCGTTATAATTATAGACAACTTTAATGCCACAGGGGCATAGCTCAACGGTTAGAGCAGGGGACTCATAATCCCTTGGTTGGGGGTTCGAATCCCTCTGCCCCTATCAAAGCCCTTTTGCAATATTTAGCGGGGGCTTCTTTTATTTTGCGATAAGTCCTATTTTCAAGGCTCAAATCGTTTTTACTGTTTGATACTGCGATATACTGTGAATTGCCGCTGGGGGGGAAACTGGGGGGCAACTGGGGGCAAAACTGGGGGCTTGTTCCGTTCAAGACGGAACCCTTCAATGCTTCCAGTATTTTCGGGGCTGCTTTCTGCGCTCTCAAATCGTCCCAGCTCTGGTAATGCTTCAGAGCAACGGCTAAAGAATGCCCGGCGTAATATTCATAAGTGCGGGGGTCGATTCCGGATTCCATCAAATCCCGGCAAAAAGAGCGCCGCAAATTGTAAGGCGTTCGAATATCAAATCCTTTTCGCCGGAACTGGTCTTTAATCGTCTTTCCAGCGTTCTTTCTCGGTGTAAATACTTTGACTGTTCCCGGCTCTGCTCTGTCGAACAAATCGCGCAAGGCTTCTTCTAATACTGTATCCATCGGGATTACTGTATCTCCAAATCCTTTATCCTCTGTCTTTGGTCGATGAAGTCGAATCTCTCCTTGTTTGCCGTCTGCGCTCCATCGAATCCAGTCGGCGTTCCATTCCAGCGGTCTGAATTCGCTCTCTCCTCGCGCCCCAGCGAAACGGCATAATGCAATTTTGGCGCGAATCTCTAAATCGGCGGTATTCTCCATCACTTCCAAAACAATATCTCGCGGGATATATAACCACTTTTTGGGGTTTGCAAGATTGCCGCCGTGTACTGCGTCAAAGGGATTTTCACTAATCCAGTGAAGGCGCCGCGCTTCAAGGAAAAATTGTTTTGTTCTTTGAATTCGTTTCTTTACAGTGGCTTTTCCCAGCCCGCCTTTTCCATCAGCCCGCGCCGCCGTGTAGAGGAAGTGTTCAAAGTCGGTAGCGTCAACCGGTCGAACATCGCGCAAGCGTTTTTCAGCGCCGAAAAATGCTTTCAGGTTTTGTTCAATCTGTTTGAAGGTCAAAAGCGTTCCCGGCTTTACGTTCTTTTTTTGGAAGTGAGCGCAAATATCGCCGATTGTGCGTTCGTTTTCGCTGTTATCTTGTAACAAGCCCCATTTGATAAGGAAGTCTCGCAAGGCGCCTTTGGGTCTTGTCTGCGCCCATTCCTCTGATTCCAGACAAGGAACGCCGCTGCGCCTGGAACTGATAAGGCGCGGAACGTGAAGGCGAATAGAATCACGTTCCGCCGTTGTATGGGCTGTAAATTCTGGTCGCTTATCGCCAATAGAGAATCGCAACCGATAAGAATTCTTGTTTTGCTTTGTCTTGTCTCTGCTTTGTTTTGCCATTTGTTTATCCTCCATTACTTGAATTATCTTGAATTACATTATATTAACTTTGCATTTTTGCGCAAGTACTAGTAAGGGACAAATTCAAGATTTTTTCAAAAAAAATACATACCCCCCTAGTTTTTTGGTTATTTGGTTATTTGTGGCGCCCGTCCAGAGTAGGAAGGGCGCGCCCTGGTCAGTGTCATTTTTCGACGGCTTTGTAAATGGTACAGGGGCGGTTATTTCCGCCGGTTTGAACTGTAGCCGTCAATAATCCTTTTTTTATTCCGATTGTCAAAAGGCGTTCTAATTGTGGTTTTCCGCTTTCTCTCCATCGGCTTTTCCAATACTGAATCGTGGCGGTACTGGCTCCATCGGGGCATTTCTTCAACCGGTCAACGATGAACGATAAATCGTTATCGTCTGCAAGAATCCCCAGCTTTTTATAAACGGTTTCCGTCTCCTTTACAAGCCATTCCGTTATCTGTTCCGCCCGCCGGTACGTCTCCAAACTGACTTCATGGGATTCAGCGTACACTTCCAGCCCATAAGGAACGGGCGGGCGCTGCGTTTCATTAATCCATTTTTCAGCTATTCCCAAGACGTGAAGAATAAGAGCAACCCGCCCCAATACTCCATCAGATTTTCCCAATAGGCTTATTTTTGCGTCCTGGTTTGAATTGTATTTTTCGCCGTATAGGTCAACCCGTTTTTTCTTAAATTCTTCCATCGCTTCAGGCGAAAAATTGACAAACCGGCTTTTTGGGCGCCTGTACATTTCTTCAATATGAGGGTCTTTCTTTTCGTCTCCATCGTTTTGAGTTTCGCTTGTTACATTGTGGCTTTCTTCATCGGCGGAACCATCTGTATTTAAATCGTTTTCCGAATAATAATCAGGTCTGAAGTCTACAAGCGTTTCCAGTACCTTTTTCATCGGCTTCTTTTGTTCTTCCGCCGTTTCCGCCGTGTTGAACTGTTCCGGCGGAACCGGGGGCGCCCAAACCAAACAGAACCGGCTCAAAAGCCCGTCCCGTTCATACTGCGTTCCTCGCAAATAGCTCTGAAGAATGGAAGGAACCCCGCCGCCCAAAATACTAGCCCAGCATTGGGGGGCTAGTCTGTTTTTTTCCGCCGTTTTATACGCCGTCCTGGAGGCTGTCCCATCAAAGAATTTTAACATCTCTTGCGACGCCGCCTTTTTTTCCGATGAACTTGATAAGGAAGTAAAAAGCTGCGTCAATTCATCAAGATACAACTGAAAGCCCATCGGATTTTCCGCCGCTGTTGCGATAAGTCCCTGTAGGGTAAATTCTCCGGAAATATTCAGAATCCGTTCCGCCGGCTTTTTGGGCGGTTTGAAGTATTGGGATTTCTCTAATCGCGCCGCCTTTTGCCGTAGTTCTTCAGCGCCCTCTTCATCGCCTTCTTCTTCATTGTCAATCGCTTTATCATTACACTTTTCGATTTTCTTTAATACTCTCTGATGAAAGCTATAATTCCTCTTGTAATTATCCATTTCATCAGCGTATTTCCTGGAAAGCTCTCTGATTTTATCGCCCAATAATTCAAGCGGGGCTTTCATCGCCGGCGTCTTTCCCATCGAACTGGCGCCGATTAACCCAAACCAAAGAATGGGCGCCGCCGTCCAGTTATAACCGCCCAGCCGTAGCTTCAACCGCGCCCCTATTACCGCGCCCGCCGTGTTTAACGTTGCAACTGCGACAATAGACGGGTCAACGTTTAGCGCCCGCGCCGTTGCTATTACAAAATTCCTGGTTATCAGAGGGAGGGCTTCAAGCGGGAAGGGAATAAAACTTTCCCGGTCTCTATGCGGCTCCATTTCGCCGCCGGTATTGGTAACATCAATTTCTATTTCTGTTACATTCCCGCCGGAACCTGGAACCGGCGCCCCTTGCTTCATCGGAACCGGCGCCGGTCGTTCCTGGTCTACTTGTTCCCGAATCGCTCGCGCTGCGTTTGAATCATTCCCGCCGTATTCCAGAATTGAAAGAACTTGAAAAGCGTTATAGCCCTGGTTTGCTTCAAACCCGGTAGACGTGGTAAACGGATAAAAGAGCAAAACGCCGTTTTCATTTTCTTTCAGAGTTCCACTTGTTCCGCCGGCTTTTCCGGGGCGCGTCCAGCGTTCGTTCCCATCGGCGGCTATTCCGTCAAGCGTCCAGCCGTTCCGCTCCAGAATCGCCCGAATATCGCCGTTATTACTGAAATAATCGGCGGGGGAAAAATCTTGACAAGTCCCCCTTTTGGGCGCCGTCCTTTTTGGGCGCTGCTTTTTAACCTGGTTAAATTCCCGCGCCGCTTCCATCAGCTTTTCCCGTTCCGCCGGCGTGATTGTTTGAACGTCCAGCATTGAACCTTGAATCAGCGAATAGCCCGGCGTGGGGGCGCAAATACAATACCCGCCCGTTCCTCGCGTTTCAATCAGTACAGAGTTATTTTCAGCGTTTGCCAATTTCGCGCTTCCCTCTACTGCGTTCGATCGAAAATAAACGTGGTATCCGTGAGGGGATTTTTCAACCGTCAATTTCCGGAACAGTTCCGGCGGGATTCTCTCTTTCCAGTCTGGATAAACCGCGCCGCCGGCGTCAAAATCCAATACTTCCAAACCGCCGGAAATATTCCCTCCAATAACGGCTATTCCATAAACGCCCAAAACAGACAAATCGGCTTCAATAAATTGTTTCGCCGTGTCGATTAAATTTGTCATTTTTAGGTATACCTTTCTCTTGACAAATCGACGCTATGCCGTATAATAGATAGCGTTTATCCGCCAAGATAAAAAACAAAGGTAAAACCGCCTCGCCATTGGCGGTTTTACTTTTGTTACATTATTCGTTTTTTAAACGTTCTCTCAAGTCTCTGGAAAATTTATTTTCTGCCTCTGAAATTTGCGTATTCATGAAACAAATAGCTCTATCAATTGATTTCAGAGCGTACAAGCAAGCTTCCCTTTTTTCGTTTTCAAGCTTTGTTTCCAGAATCGCCTTTTCGATTTCATAAGGGAGGAAAACTTTCTTTTTAATCTCTGGTATGAGTTCATCAATAATGCTATCTCCAAATTCATCAAGAGCATTAATCAGACGGTTTGAATCCGCGCCCGCTTCCATCAATTTCGCTTTCAACGTGGAGAGAACCCGCGCTGGCAAATCGGCTTTGTCGGTGTCGGTCATTGGGTCGGTCATTTTTCGTTCTCCTTGTCCTTGTCGGTACTGCGTCCCAGCGCCCATTGCTCAAGCTCGCATTCGACGAATCGAATCAGCTTCCCGCCGATTACATGAAAAGGGAGTTTTTCGCGCTGGCGGAAATAGTCAAGCGTCCTTTGAGAAACGCCCAAATATTGGGCTGCCTGCTTCTTGTTTAATAAATTGGTCATAAAATCAAATCTCCTATTTAATGGAAATTGAAAGAGTAGCCCGGCAACCATTAGCAAGGCTTTCAACTATAGAAAGAAAGAGGAAATAATAAAATTTTTTATTTTGCCTGGAAATAGCTATTCCCAAAAAGGAAATAATTTCCTCTTATAAGAACCAATCAAAATTGATTCCATCGCGGGCTAAATCTTCCAGCGCCTTTTGAATATCTGCCCGATTCCAATGGGGAGGGGGCGCGTCTTTTTTGTGGTCATAGATAATCGCCCAGTATTTTCCGATTTTCGTCTTTTTGGATAATTCAAGATTGTATTTCTTATTATGTAAAAAAAGCATGATTGTTGCCTTTTCCCAATCCGTGATATTGGGGGTTTCTGCTCTTTTTCTTAATAACGCCATCGCTTCCAGTACGTCTTTTTCACTTGCTTTTTTTCGTTTTGGCTGCTCTGATGAATCGACGTCGGCGCGTGGCTGTTTGGGCGGCTCCTTTTCGATCGAACTGTTCGCGGCTCGCGGCTGTTCCTGGTTTGGCGTGTTCGTCTGCGCCTGGTTTGCCGTGTCGGTCTGTTCCGCTGCGTCTGTTCGTTCTTGGTTTGGCTGCGCTTCCTGGTTTGGCTGCGCCGTCGATAATTTCCCGCTGCGTTCTTGTTTGAAACGCTCATTAAAATCAGAATCGCGGTCAAACAATTCTCGCAATGTTCCAAAGGGCTCTTCTTTGAAATACGGTCTTGTATAAGAATCGCCCCAACTACGAACAAATTTTAATATTAGATTATCGCCCAAATTTGTCCGCCTGCATGATTCTGAAGGCGAATCGATTAAACACAAAGAGAATAATTTTTCCCGGTGGATTTTATCGACGTGGCGAATAGAGTTCCGTTTATAAAAACCCATCGCGCCCGGTACAAAACACAAAAGGATTAATGCTTCATCTAATCGAATATCGTTGTCATTCATAGAATCACCTACTTTCTGAAAGAATCGCCCCAGTTCATCAGAAACGCCGTAGGTGAAACGCTCTGATGAACTAGACGGGGTAAGCTATTCCCCTAGCGATAATTGATAGTATTATATCTGCTTGTTTGCCTTTGTCAAGCAACCCATGAATTAAAAACAAAGTTTGTCATTCTTCTCTCCTCGTCTCCTGGCATTCAAAAGGCTTTCCTGTTTTTACAGTACCTTGACGGGGGGCGCTGCGTCTGAATGATTGTCGGCGGAACCGGAACCGGAACCGCTGGCGCCTGGTCTGTTCCGCCGGCTCGCGCCGGTACTGATGAACCGCCGGCGGGTCTGTTCCTGTCCCTGTTCCCGTCCCTGGTCTGCTCCATCAGCGCCGGCGGCTCGCGTTCAACGAACCGGCGCCGGGTCTGTTCCTGGTCTGTTCCCGCTGCATGAACGACGCCCGGCGCCGGCGTTGCTCGAATCTCAAAAAACCAAAAAACCAAAAAACCGGGGGGGTATGTATATTTGAGAAAAAACGCCGGAACCGGAACGACGCCGGCGTTCGTTCATCAATCGGAACCGGCGCCCGCCGAATCGATGAAGGGAGAGAACCGGCGGCTTTCTGCTTCCATTCCGGAAATTGTTTTATTGTTTGCTGTAACCGATAAAAACAAAATAGGTTATCGGCTTCCATTTTCGGAACCGGCGCCGCCGGCTTTCATCGTCTTTGAGGATTCCAGAGAAAAGCCCCCAGCGCTTCAACGTGGGGGCGGTTTCCTTGCTGGCGATAAATCAGACGGGGCGAATCAAACCCGCCCCAGAATCGCGCCTGGCGAATCCTGGCGGCTCATTTCCGCCGCCGCTGCGTCAAGTCATTTAGCGTTTGAGGATTTCAAGACGGCTTCAACGAATGGAAGAACCGTTTCAAATTCTCCTACAATTTCAAGATAGGTTTCCATCAAGCATTGAATCGCCGGCAATACAACGCCGAATTTTCCCCCAATGGTATCTTTCCCGGCGTCAAGCTCTGAAAACTCCACTTCATCGCTATCGGTATTACATTCCTCTACAAGCGATAACATGAATTTCAGTTTTCGCAAGGTTTTAATCGCCTGCGCCGTCTTGACGGCTCCCCGTCCTTGTTTGATTCTCGCGTCTTTCATTGTTTCTACTCCATAAAAGGTAAAACAGGGCTTTCAGAAAAAAGCCGATAGACGCAAGCCCGCCGGCGGCTATCGGCAAAACAAAAAGATTAAACCGCCGGCGCCCTCTCTTTGAGTGCGTCAAGAAGGGCTGCCTGTTCGTCTGGCGTCAACCGGTCGAAAAGGTCGATTATCTGTTCAAAAAAATTCCCCTGGGGGCAAAACTGGGGGGCTGCATTATCGGCATTGTCAAAAATCCCTTGTTTTTGCGGGTCTGTAGCGTCTTGTTCAAGTCCCTCTGCCCCGATCCGTAGCCCTTGCAACCTTTTGTAAGGGCTTTTTCATTTCTTGCGAATGTTCCTTGTTTATAAGGACTTGCGGCTCAAAATTATCAAAATCACTGCTCTCCAAATCGCTCTCCTATTTGGGCGGCTGTCTGAACCTGTCAAGGCTTCCAAAACTTTCGGGGCGGCTTTCTGCGCTCTCAAATCGTCCCAGCTTTGATAATACTGCATTGCAACTTTCAAAGAGTGCCCTGCGTAGTATTCATAGCTTTTGGGGTCAAGTCCCTTTTCCATCAAGTCCCTGCAATAGCTGCGCCGCAAATTGTACGGCTCCAAAATATCGATTTTATTATCAAAAAACTTGTCTTTGATTACCTTTCCGGGATTGTTTACCGGTTTAAATACTTTGACTGTCCCCGGCGCCGCGCTGTCGAATAAATCGCGCAAGGCGCCTTCAAGCTCTGGAACCATTGGGATAATTGTATCTGAATATCCGCTGTCCTCTGTTTTTTGCCGGTGGAGTCTAACCGTGCCCTGTTTGCCGTCTGCGCTCCATTGTATCCAGTTTGAGTTCCATTCTAAGGAGTCAAACTCGCTCTTGCCCCTCGCGCCTGCAAATCGGCATAAGGCTATTCTTGCCCGCGTTTGTAAATCGGGTGTATTAGCCATCACGTCCAAAACGGTTTCCTGTGGAATATAAAGCCATTTTTTAGGGTTTGCAAGATTGCCGCCCTGTATTCCATCAAAGGGATTTTCAATAATCCACTTCAGGCGCCGCGCCTCTATGAAAAATTGTTTTACTCTCTGGATCCGTTTTTTAACCGTTGCTTTTGAGTAGCCCGCGCCGTTATAAGCGGCTGTTCTCAAATAATGCTCAAAGTCGCTCGCGTCTTGCGGGATTATTGCCTGTAAGGGTTTATCCGCGCCAAAAAAGTCCGTTAAATTTTGGAAGGCGTCTTTGTAGGTCAAGAGCGTAGCGCTTTTAACTCCCCGCTTTTGAAAGTGGGTTTGCAAGTCCCCGATTGTCTTTTCCCGATCGCGGTCATCTTCAATCAGTCCCCATTCAATCAGCTTTGAATAAAGTTTTTCGTCCTTTGTCTTTTGCTTTAACGCCCATTTGAGAGAGTCTCGGGTTTCCCTGGTCTCTATCCCGCTTGTAAGGTCGATAAGGTTTTTAATATTGGTTTCCCCAGAGTCCCGCGTCTTTTCCGTGTGAAAAGTCCAGCGCGCGCGCTTGCCGTTTTTCAGCGTAAACCAAACCGTATAATTGCCTTTTTTAGCCATTTGTAAACCTCCTATAATTGAAGTGCTCTTTGTAATTTGTGCTTTGCATTTTACACGTTTTTCTAATTTGCGCAAGCCCTTTCAACGTGTTGCAAGATTATTTTTTGATAAAAAATACATATACCCCCCGGTTTTTGGGTTTTTGGGCTATTTCGCCCGCCCCAATATAGGGAGGGCGCGCCCGGGTCATTGTCATTTTTTAACCGCCCTATAGAGTGTATAGGTTTTATTATTTGCCTCTGTTTGGACTGTAGCCGTCCAGAGTCCGCGCTTTACTCCTATCTCCAAAAGGCGCTCTACTTGTACCTTCCCCGCCTTGTCTCTCCATCGGCTCTTCCAGTGTTGGATCGCGCTGGCGTTTACTCCATCAGGATATTTTTTCAAGCGGTCAAGGATAAATGATAAATCGGTATCGTCTGCAAGTATCCCCAGCTTTTTATAAACGGTCTCTGTCTCATGTAACAACCAATCCGTTATTTGCTCCGCCCGCTTGTACGTGTCAAAACTGACTTCCCGCGCTGCAACAGTTTGCTCTAGTCCAAATTTATATTGGAGATCCCGCTGCGTTTCATCGGTAATATAGCGTTCGGTTTGCTCTAAGACGTGGAGCAGACAAGCAACCCGCCCTAATAATCCATCAGACTTTCCCAAGAGGGAAATTTGCGCGTCCTGGTTAGAGTAAAATTTGCCCTTGTATAAGTCAGTCCGTTTCCTATTAAATTCCTGCTTTGCGCCTAGCGATAGACGGCAAAACCGGCTTTTGGGGATATTTACTTTCTCGCCGCCGTCCTCGGTGGTTTCTATGTAATAATCAGGTGTAAAGTCTACAAGCGTTTCCAAAACTGCCTTCATCGCCGCCGTTTGTTGCTCTGTCATTTCCGCCGCCGGGTCATACTGCTCTGGCGGGATAGGTGGCGCCCATACCAAACAAAACCGGCTCAAAAGCCCATCGCGTTCGTACTGCGTGCCCTTTAGATAGCCCTGGAGGGTAGAGGGTACCCCGCCGCCCAAAATGCTCGCCCAGCATTGGGAGGCGCGCCGGTTTTTATCCTCGTTTTTATATCCCGTCCTGCTGCTTGTACCATCATAAAATTTCAAAAACTCTTGCGCCGCGCCGCCGTCTGATGAATTAGACAAGGACGCAAACAACTGCGTCAACTCGTCAAGGTACAACTGATAGCCCATCGGATTTTCCGCCGCAAATCCTATAAGCCCCTGTAAAGTAAAATCGCCGCTTATCGTCAAGACTCTTTCCGCCGGCTTTTGGGGTGGTTTGAAGAGTGGGGACTGCTCCAAATTTGCCGCCTTTTGACGTAACTCTTCAGCGCCCTCTTCATCGCCTTCTTCCTCCTTGTCGATTGCCTTTTCATTGTACTTGTCAATCTTTTTCAATAGCTTTTTGTGCTTGCTATACTCGCGGTTATAATCTTCCATCGCGCTGGCGTGTGCCTGCGCAAGCTCGCGCTCTTTATCGCGCAAGAGGGTCAAGGGCGCTTTCATCGCCGGGGACTTTCCCAAACTGCTCGCGCCGATTAACGCCGTCCAGAGTATAGGCGCCGCCGCCCAATCATAACCGCCTAACTGTAGTTTCAGGCGCGCCCCTATTGCTGCGCCCGCCGTGTTTAGCGTAGCAACTGCGACAATAGACGGGTCAACGTTCAGCGCCCTTGCTGCAACTGTTACAAAATTTCTGGTTATCAAAGGGAGGGCTTCAAGTGGAAAGGGAGTCCAGCTTGCTCTGTCCCGGTTTGGCTCCAGCCCGCCGCCGGCGGTGGTGTCAACGTCTATTTCATCGCTGGCGTCTTGTTTGACTTGCTCCCAGTTTTGCTCTGATTGCCGCGCCCGCGCGTCTGCGCCGGGACGGTGTGGACTGCTTGCCGTCTGCTGCGCCTGCTGCTGCGCCGCCTCTTTTTGGCTTATCGCGTCAAGACGGCTGTTGATTTCATCATAGTTATCGTTCATCGTTTGTTAAACTCCTTTTTAATCCGATCATTTCTAAATTGTTGTACTCGCTCTTGTACTCTGCGCCGGGACGCTGCAACCTCTTGCGGTGTCCGTCCGTTATGGGCTATTACATAATCAAGCCCATTAAGGAAGGTCTTTAGTGGGACGTCCAGCGGTCGCGCCGGCTCTGGTAGCTCGCCCTCAATAATCAGGCGCCCGCGTCGGTCAAGCTCTATCCAGTCCTCGCCGTCTCCGAACCGGCGCCCGTCAAGGTCATAGAGAGTAAGCCCCAAGACGTCAACCGCGTTCCCGGCTCCATCATATTGGATCCGGGGAAAGACTATTACAACGTGATCACAAAAGCAACCTGTTTCCCAGCCCGGCGCCTCTAGCCATTGCCGCCTGGTATAGTCGCCGCTGTCAAATACCGGCTTATACGCCCAATCAAGAGCGTCCGCCGTCCGCCGTGGAGAGTCAATAAACAAGGGGCTTTCAACCTCCCCATTAATGTATTGCTCCCAGCATTTTTGGAGGCGCCGCCGCTTGTCTGCTTGCGCTGTCAGATTGTCCCAATAAAAGGCGCATTGTGCGTCTTGCTGCTGCGCCGTCTGTCCGTAAAATGATTTCATTGTATCAAAGGGGGTTAAACCCTTGACAAGGCGCGCCTGGCGTGTTATAATAAGAGCGTCCGTCAAGGATAGGTTAAATTAAATCACTTGCCGCCGTTG
>CACXSS010000023.1 GCA_902770245.1 uncultured Planctomycetota bacterium
CAGGCGAATTCCGCCGCGGCGCAGTATTCGGACTCGCTAATTGGTTTGACGTACATTTTCAAGCCGAAAACCTTTATTGCGGATTCAGGACGACGAGTTTTTTCCGGAACGCTGGACGTTTCCGAAGACGTAACAGCGTCTATATTGTCTTTCTGTAACATTTTTTCGTCATCCAATTGAGATTGGTCGGCAGTGCAAACAAGCGACCACAGAACAGATCCCAGCTTTTCCAGCTTCCATTTACCAGATTTCGGCTTTTTGAGCGGAATTGTCAGTTCAAATTCGGAATCAGATGCAAACGGAGAAAGAGGACGCAAAATATACCGTCTCTGGGAGATCGACAGCGCGTCCAATTCGCATTTAAGCGTCGTTTTAGACGAAATGGGAGCAAAACAATTCTCGGGAATGTCAAGCAGGAATTCATCAAGGATGCCTTGATTGACTTTGACGCGTCCGTTGATAATCAACTCTGAAGCGTTGTCCTGAACCGGATTAATCACAGCGGCAATTTCTGCGTCGACGATGTTCTTTTGTATTTCTACAGAAAGAGCGCACGGTCTTTTGCTAGTATCGTTAATAGTAGTCTGCCACGTTTCCAGCAGACGTTGATTCCGACTGGAAAATGGGGATTCGACAGACAATTCCGCCTGCGTCCAGACGACAGCTTTAGGCGTGGGTTTGTCAAAAACCGTTTGAACGGCGCAGTCGTCCGTTCGTCCGATCGCTAATTTGTATTGAGTAACGTTGAGCGTTTGGATTTCCGGGAAATCAAAGCCGATTTTTCGCAGAGAATCTGAATTTCCGCCTTTATAATCCGGTCGAAATTCCCCTGTTACAGTCAATTGACATTTTCCCTCAACGGGAACTCCCCAATACAGTTTCAGTTCTTTTCCTTCAACACTGGAATTGACCGGATAGAGATGATGTTCCGAACCGTTTTCCGTTGTGTTGACAGAAGCGGAAATGATGGATAAGTTGTTTTCCGGTTTGCACATTAGCTCTGGCAGCGTTACAGTATAACCGCTCTGCTGTCCGCGAGTTATGTTGATCGTCCATTTTATTTGCCACATAAGACGATCCCAGTCCACAAGGATATACGCTTCAGCCGTTCCCTCAGACGACGCTCTGGTTCGCTGAACGTTCATTACAACGCTGTCGACAACGCCTGACGAGTCTGTTTTCCTTCGCGATAGGTTCAGATCGTAAGCAACCGTCGGCAGGTTTGCGGAGTTCTGTGGAGACGAAGGAGTTGAAATTTGTTTTGCGGCAGAATCCGTCTCGGTACGATTGTTGGGAATGGATTCCGCAGCGGCGCGGCCGTTTCCCCGATCTGTCGAAATGCTTTCTTTGTCTGAGAGCGAAGAGTTTTGCTTTTCAAAACCTCTCCACAATTCCCAAAACGACAGCGCCGGCATGGGAGTAAGGGATTCCGATGTGCATTCGTATTGCAATCTGGGATCGAACGTAAAGGCAAGCGACCGCTGACCAGAGCGGCTGGATTCAACAGACGTTGTTGGGAATTGCAGACGTCCAACGCCAACAGCGTCTTTCCAAATATAATGCAGCTCGAATGACGTTTGCGAAGTTATGGGACTGTCAAATTCGACTGTGATTGATCCCGGTTTATCAGGATTGGGAATAACGGTGCAGCGGACGTCAGACTGTAACGCGGCTGAATTTGTCTTTGATGAGGAATTGCGAGCAGAAGACGCAGAATTCAACTCCTTACCCCTTTCCTCTCGATTCTCGCTTCTGAACGGATCGTCCTGCAGTTCCGGCTCGTTTGTATTCGGCGAGTCAGAATCGTTTTGAGAATCCCGCCTGCGGACAGCCGATTCGCTTAATAATGCAAGACGTTCATCCGCTTTGATTTCAATTGACGCTACGGAACCGGATACGACTTTAACGTTGTACTTGATTTTAACATCGACGCTGTCTGGCGAAACGTTCCACCATGTTATTGTATCGACGTCGAAAACGGGACCGTCGGAAAGGAATCCACCGGAATTCCAGAGAACTGTAAGCTGTTTTGCCGCGCCAAGCTGAACGCGCTTGAGTTTCAAACCGGGCTGAACCGGGATGGAAGGATCAGGCATTTCCAAATTGGGCGTCAGTTCTGTTACACCGCCAAAAGCGCTCGGAAATTCCAATCCCGTTAAATTTTCCGGAACCAGCAGTTCAAGCGTCGAATTGACGCATTTCAGTATCGGGAATGAGATTTCGTTTTTGTGGTCTTTAACGACAATTGTCGGACGGAACTCCGCTTCAATAAGATAGCGCCCCGGCTGAGCAAGGCGAATTCCCCATCGTTCATTTTTGAGGTTCCATTGTAAAACGGACTGATTGTCAAGTTTATCCCAGTTCCAATACAGCGTTTCCGATTTTGAATCGTCAGAATTATTGTCGTCAGGTTTTGAACCAGACGATTTGAGAATTCTCCCTCGGCTGACAGAGATGTTTGACGTTACGGATAGCGTTTCCTTAAGCTGAACCGGCAAGTCGACATCGGCGTTAGGACTCAGCGTTTCAATTTCTATGGCGCATTTCCATAGTCCGGATTCTGTTTGACGCGGTTTCTGAATGAGTTTTCCAAAATACTGCGATCGGCATATAATCCAGGAACGTTCCGGAGATTGATTTTCCCTCGTTTGCATTAAATCGAGAAGTTCCTGTGGAACGTAATATCCGCTTTTGGGATGATTTTGCCGATCGACAGGAATGAATATTTCATACTCTCTGTTTTCTGGCGCTCCAGGCGCAATGTAACGCTCGTTGGGCGGCGGCAAAACGGACTCCTGTCCAAATGCCGTTGTTTGCAGTAAAACCGCTGCCGCGAAGATAATAATATGCAGCGATTGCGCTGAAATACGGGAGCCTCTGTTTGTTGAACAGGAAACTCTGCTAACAGAATTTGAATCGTCGCCGCCGTTGGAATCCTCGCTGCTGATTGGGACTGCCAGGACAATCAGACAGACAAAGACGCCCAGAAACGCTCCTGAAAAGAACAGCGACATAAACCAGGGAAGCGCCTGGCACATAAAACAGCATACGACGCCAAAAACGCATATCCAGCGGCGAAATCCCCACGAGGCGCATCCTTTTTTCTCGCCGCCCGTCTCGCCGTTTGCGTTTTCTGTTTGAAGCAAATCCGAACGTTTAAAATACAGCGACAGTATTATAGTTACCGTAATAATAAAAAACAACCATCGAATACATTCGCTGACTTCGCTGCGAACGATTCTGATGGTATTAGGAGCGCCGACCCCGTCAAATTTACAGCAGTTCCATGGAGCGTTGTCAGGAAGCGTGTAAAGAGCAGGAAAAACTGCGTTGGAATCGGCTTTAATTCTGTCGGAAGACGAAGAATCGTTTCCCGCTGATGTTTTAAGGCTTTCTTCTTTCGCATCTGAATTATTATGATCGGCGTCCCAAATATGAGAGACAATATTCATAATTGCCGTGGAATCGTGACGAAGCAGCGGACCAAAAAAGCGTTCCAGCCAACCGTCAACCGAGGGGTCTGAAGACAGAAATGCGTTCAAACGACGATAGCATGTCGGATAATACAAATTCCAGCTAGACTGAAGGACGGGTATATCCAGAATCGGTTTTTGAGGATGGAATGAACTGCAGGTTTTCAATGGCTTGTCAAAACAAGTCCATTGAACGGTCAGGACAAAAAACTTCTTTTGGGGCGGCAAAAGAATATAATAGGAATTCTCTGATTCTTGAATTATGTTGTCTCCGTTGAGGGATTCGTTATCAATGCGAACGCCTGTCAGAAAAGCTGGGGCGCCGAAGTGCGAATTGTCTGTCGCGGTCGGCAGAGTAATTTTTAAACGCGTATTGGACGTATCGGAATCCTGAATGGAATCCTGAGACGGATAACGATTTTCAATTGCCCATTGAACAGACGTCAAGACCTCTCCGCTGGCAAAATGACGTTCTTCGACAAGTTGGCTCCATGCCCAGATTGAAACGTCCGACTTTGGAAGCGTACATGTTGAAATCTCAATTTGGGGAGCTGCAGCATCGTCTGACGCTGACGAGGCGCTGTTGTTGTTTTCTGAATTCTTTTTATCGTTTTGCGAGTCATATTCGTACGTTCCGATTGTAAAATCGGCGTTGTCCGAAACGCTCTTGACAAATCTCATACCGTTAGCATGAACGTCGAACAACTGCGGCGTCATGGAGTAAACATTAACTGAAGCCGTCAATCGGGAACCGTCGTTTGTTCCTAAACACTCAAAGGCGCGGCGTTGATTCCAGCCAATTCTGCGTGAAAGATAAACGGTAAACGGGCTGGATGCGTTCATCGGGATGTCGATTGAGTAGACGTTTCCTTCAACCGGTTCGACTTTGACTTTGTATCGATTGTCAGCCCAAACCAGCAGTCCCTGCCATGAGTTTTGCGCGTCCGACGGTTGACCATACGAAAAGCGGAACTGACTCAAATGAGAGCGCTCCCCGGAAAACGCCAGCTCAATCTTTTCTTCCATGCTGTTTTTATCAACCCAAATCGTCGTTTTGGCGTTGACGGCATAATCGCTTTGAACAGGTTCGAGCGATGCCAGACAATTCCCCCACATTTTCAAATCAATGCAGAATTCGTATGCGTCAAGACGTCCTGTTCCTGTTCCATTGGCGGGCGATGAATGGGGGAAACAGTCAATTCCAATTGGCAATTCCAACGTTGTCGAATCGACTGACGAATCTGCGGATGACGCTCCCAGTTCCGGAGAGTACAAAACTCTATCCCCAACGACAAAACGTTGATTGAGAGCCACATTGACGTACAGAATTTGCGTGTGCGATTCAAAATTGTCAAAAACAATCGGAGCCAATTGATTGAGTTTAATGGGTTTGCTCCAGTCTGCAATGGCGTGTGACTGAATATTAAGAACCAGACTGCGTCCCGGACTGAGACTTTTACGAAGGTAAATTGTCAGCGTCCGTTTGGCGGGATTGTCCGAGTCAGCGTTGACTTCCCAGGCTTCAATTTGCTCCGGCTGTTCTTCGGCAGACGCTTGAACGATTGTCAGCCCTTCTGGCAAAATCGCAGTTAGAGCGTACAGCCGCCCTTCTTCCGCCTGCAGTTCAATTGTGCTGTTAAACGTAGCTTGAGAACCGTCCCATTGAACAACCGTTTGCGTTTGGGAATAAAACAGTTCTTTAAACGGTTCGATTACCAAAACAACGTCTGCATCAGGCGTTTCCTGCTCAACTATTGTTTGGAAACGACGAATTGCAACGCGTTTGAAATCGACAACGCTGCATTTATCCGTTTCAATAGACCTCGGAGGCTGAAGCGTATAAATAACCGCCGTTCCATTTTGCCATCGACCGGACTGCAGTTCAATTCTCGGAAGAGACAGCGTTGAGTAACCGGAAGACGCAGAACCGTTTTCGTTTGCTGGTTCCAGGCTTTCGTTTTTGACGTCTCCCAGTGGGCAGTTAGACGTAAGGAGCAATTCAGGTCGAGGATTGTCCGTCTTGCATTTTCTCAGTGAAACGCTGTACCCCGATTCTGTAATATGGATTTCAGCCGGTTGACCGTCAATCGACGCTTCCCAAATAACGCGCGGGTCATGAATAACTGTAAACGGGATTTCTTGCGGAATTTCAGAGCGGGAATCCGGTTCAAACGTAATTCGGCATTGGGTGTTAAGATGATATGGAGTAAACGTATACGTTGTTTGCTGCTGATAAAAACGGTCAAAACGGTTCTCTTGTTCATCTGTCAAACCAATGTGAACAATTGCCGTTTCCGATTCCGACCATCGAATTGAATACCGCCAGGAATCAGACCCCTTAACCTTTTCTTTTGTAACATTGGCGCAAAGCTGTTTTGAATCGTTATTCAAACGGTCAGACCGCAAAGTCAATTTCTGATTTGCCGGAACGTCTATTGTCCAAAGAGACTCTACGCTTCCAAAAGATTGAATCAGGTAATCGTTGGGGTCAAGCTGTTTGGCTTTCCATCGAAATCGAATCGTACCGTCAGAGGGAACGAACAAAACCGTCTGTCCGTTGGGAAAACTGGCAGATACAACGTTCGTTTCGACGGGATATCGGGTTTCAGAATCGGCTTGCAAAGGGGACGATTCGTTTGAAATCAATTCGTTTTTCGGTTCAGGAATACTCTTGACAGATGCGTCATAAAACACAAAGTCCGTCAACAATATTTTTAATTCAGAACTTAAAAACAGTTCGACTTTCCGCATTCCTCGTCCTTCAGCGTCAAGAGATTTCTCATTTGTCGTTTTGGAGTCGTTATTTGAATCTGAAGGTTGAGAGGAAACGTTCTCGGTTTGGACGTCTGGCAGCTGTCGATTGACAACGACTTTCCATTCCCCCCAGCCTGACAGTTCTCCGGAATCCGACGCTGTTCCATAATATCTGGCGGACTCAATACAGACGTCTGCGCTCATCCGCGGGGACTGCGACTGCGAAGAGGAATCTGAAAGCAACTCTTTCCACAGTTTGTAATTTGACTCAAACTTTTGAGCGTTAATAAAGGTGTATTTTTTATTTCCCAGCGGCCATCGCGTGGCTTCAGATTCCGGGGCGTAAACCTTGCGGATTCCAATAGACATCATTCGTTCAGGTCTGGGGGGGGCAGACGTCTGGCTTGCGTTTTCAGGAGTCGCGGCATTTCCAGACGGAACGGCAGAATTAGAATCCGGAGCGGCAGCGTTCTCTTTTCCCTTTTCCGTTTGGTCGCTTTTGGGGAGTGAGTTTACCGTCGGCTTGCTGACTGCCGTTGAAGTTCCGTTTCCGTTAGCGGTCGAAAAGACAACAATTGCCCCAACAGCAAGACAAACAATTGCTGCTAAAAAGCGGTTCAACATCAGGGGGCGTTGTCGACTATTCATACAATAAGCAATTTTATCGGTACTTCATATCTTAACGATTTGTGTAACATTCATCAGCAGACCGGGAAAGACGCGCCAGCGCTCTGAAAAAGTTTTAAACATTACCAACATTTTTATTCTCCCGTTTCTGCGTTCAAACTAGTTTACGCGGCTGCGCGAGGAACTAAGTTGAGCAATTGTCGATTCGGATCGAATGGCAGAAGGAGCTTTCTTTCTGAATATAAACGACAAAGCCAGCAAAGCGCACCCCAACGCCGATGCCTGCAATATGGTCAGGGCGATTTCCGGCTCCCAAAGCGAGGCAAACAAAAGCGCAATTGCCAACAGCGCCAACGTCCAGATTTTTCTCAATCGTTTGATATGAAGGATAATCAGTCCCAGGATTAAAACAATCAACGAGGAAGAAATTACCAGTATAGAACGATCCACCAGGATAACTTCCACGTTTTGAATTTGACCAAATCCGCTGAAAAGGTAAATGTTCGTTCCCTGAGGCGGGTCTGGAAGGTTGCGCCCCCCAGACCACTCTTCCAGTGCGCTGAAAGCGTAAATCGAATTCCGGCGGAAAAACGGTCCCTGACGCTGCCAGGAGTATTCGGCATTGAGTTCTTTGGGCGGCGTAAGCAAATGGATGTTTCTGGGAACGCAAAGACTCCAGTAAAGCCAGCGCGTCCATTTGGATTCCTCAATATAGGGCAGTTGAATATTTTCTTTCTTAAAACCGTGAGACGGACGGACAAAATAATAGCTCAATTCGAGTACATGCGTCTGACCATCGTCTGGAACGGATATTACAAGCCGCTGCCCCTGTTCTGGACGGAACTGATCCATTGAATGAGAATCCAGCAGAATTTGAAGCGATCCCATATCAGCGTCGGGCGGCAAAACCAGCGTAACGTGAGACGATTTCGAAACAAACCGAAATGAAACGGCGTCCTGCCGCCGAGTTGGCGTTAACATCGTTTGAATCCACGCTCGATCTATGGTTAAGGAATCCCAAACCATTCCCTTTCGACGTTTAACCTTAATCTGCAATGAGGAATTGCGAAGGCTGCTTTGCGAGTTAATGGGGGTTAAACTCCAGCCATAAGCGGCAAACAGCGGACTGATTGTTAATTCAGCCCCATTTTCGGTTGTTGGGGAAATCTTGTCGTCCGAGTTAGAAACAAGGAATGATTTGAAAGGATTTGGAAGCGCGGAACCGTTTACCGTTTTCGACGGTTGGGGTTGCGATTTTTTGCTGACATTGAGACTTGTTTCCAGCTTTTGAAGCTCTGACATGTCGCTTTGCTTCTCTTCTTTGATTTCAAAATCATCGCTTGTAACAGAAACAAATTCTTGAGCGCGTTCCACGCCCAGCAGGATGGATTTACATGCAACAATCCGTTTTCCTTCCTCTGCCTCCGGGTTTTCATACGAAACAAGAGGGATTTGAACGTCTGACAGATCATTTTCGCTGTCTTCGCTTAAAGGAATGGAATATGACGCTTCAATAACAAAGTTTCCGATTATCGCTTCGTCGATAATCGCTGTAACGCGAGTATAGCCGTTTTCCGTCGTTTTACGGATGTTTAACTCTTTCCCGTCCAGAGTAAACTTCAGATCTTCCATTTCCGCCAGAGCGTTTGAACCGGTAAACGCAGCCTGGGATACGGGTTTGTA
Organism: uncultured Planctomycetota bacterium; assembly: GCA_902770245.1. Lineage (GTDB taxonomy): Bacteria > Planctomycetota > Planctomycetia > Pirellulales > Thermoguttaceae > RUG11551. The sequence continues at coordinate 8,538 of CACXSS010000023.1, forward strand.
TAATACTGAAAAATCAAAACTCTGTTTAACCAGACATCGCGAACCAAAAATAACCGTCTGAGCTGCGCTTTGAACTTCAATCTGTTGCGGAAGAACTGTTAAACTTGATTTGAACTGCGCTGCGGAATCGTCAACCCGATAGCAAAACAGTTCGCCAGATTCCGCTTTCTGCATATCAGAGGCGGAGTAATTCTGTTTAACAAGCTTCTCTGTTTTATCCATTGTCGGATTGAGCTTGACGTTTGTCGCGCTGACAACATACAAAATCCCCGGTGAAAGAACAATGTCTTCGTCAGGCGAATTGACTCGAGGCTGAGGCATGCTGAACGAAATATCTTGGGCGTCAGGCTCAAACGCAGCGTATAGAGTCATTTTCATATTGACCGTTCCCGTTGTCGGCTGAGCCAATCGCGCCGACACTCTGCCGCCGTCTTCCCGAGATTCTGAGGTAAAAGTATTTTCCGGACCGATGTCTTTGACAGATCTGAGCTGCCAGCCGTTTAAATCCACGTCGAGCCAATTCACCTGACCTCCCCGGATGTTATACGTCCACGAAACGTCCAGGCGCATTTCCTCTTCGCCGATAAAAACGTTGTACTGCGGCTGAACGTTTATGCGCGTTCGTCCGGCTACGATTCGAGCCATCAAAGAACACGGCTGTTCTGAAAACAGAAACGCATATTGATATTCGCCTTCGTACGTTTTGGGCAATTCGTCAACCCGGCTGACGTACTGACCGGGATTCCAAATTACCTGATAGCTTTTGTCAACGTTGACGCCAATGCAGCCGTTTTGACGAACGGATCCGCGAATTCCAAACCCCATTACATCCTGCCAATTTACAGACGCCGTCTGTTCAATTGGAAGTCGCGCCTGAAACGTCAGCTTGGAAGAACTCTTGTATTCGTTGTTCAAACGTATTTTTACAGCGTTCTGAACGTTAGGCTGAGAGCCTGAAAGCCGTTCTATGGAGTATTCGTTAGTTGAACTGGGCAGCAATTCCGCCGATGGGGGCAAATTTAATATGAACTCGCTCGGAGGTTGATTGGCGTACTGCAATCGCATATTGGCTGTATAGAAAATCACGCCTGGACGAATGTCAACGTGAATATCGGTAAATGATTCGAGTATTCTGGAATTGGAATCCTGAGATTCGCTTGCCTGCCATTGAAGCTGGAATTCAGATCCAAGTGAATACGCGTTGATTCGCGTTTTTTTCCCGTCGTCTAACGATTCCGACGGCTGAACGACCGCATGGGACGACGCCCTCGTCTCGACGGACGAAAACGGCGTTTCGAGAGTTATTTGACTGAAAAGCGCCTTGGGCAATCTCATGTTTAACGTATATGTTGACTGATTCTTCTGTAATGGAACCAGTATTTTCAACGAAATTTCATGCTTTTGCGATGCGCCTGACGACGAATCCGATTCCGAAACAATATTGGACGTTGCATGATTCTCGCTTTTTTCAGCAGGGGCTTTGTCGGACGACTCGTTATTTTCCGCCGCTTGTTCCGGCGATTGTTCAGTAGTCTGCCCTGCAGCCGGTGGCGTTTGTTCCTCTTTGGGCTTTTGATTCTCGCTGTTGTGAGTCTTGTCTTCAGATTTTAAAAACAGTACATAACCTCCGCCGCTTTGAGGAGCAAGGAATTCTCCAGTAGTGCATTTGGGAGCTTCAAGCAGAATTACGCCGTTGAGCTGTAACGGAATGCGGATAACAGGCTTTTGCGGAACGGTAAACTGCATCTTTAAGAGCATTTCCGCCGTCTCGCCCTTTTGAACTCCCGTTAGCGTCAAACTTTCACAAATATAATCTGGAAGATCCGCCTGACGCTGATTCTCGTTTACTCGCTGCAGTAAAGAATCAAGCTCTTCTGAAGTCCAGTTGAGCGCAGGAATAAGCTCGCCATTTTTCTCCATTAAATATAACGGCGCCAAATCTCTGACCGATTTTCTGACATACGTTGCTGGCGGCTCTCGAGGAGGCTCAGCGCTTTCTCCGGGATTCGAAATAAACGAACCCGGTTTTGCCCCGATTCCTGGAGGAAGGTAAGGCGAACCGCTGTCCGATTGAGCAAATGCGTTCTCAACAGACCACAAAAGCAATGCTATCGTCAGAAAAAAAGTTATGATGTTCTTATACACGAACAAACCAATTAAAACAAATATATTGCCTAACAATCAAAGTCGACTTCGACATTATATTTATAAAACGCGTCTATATATCTTCTTATTTATCCAGTTTACTAGATTATCCCAGTTTTGGGAAGTAGGTAAGCCGAGATATTTAATAAATAATTTGAAAGATGGGTAAAATATACCAAATACGACGAAATTTCGGGCTGTTTATGTGTAATAAATCAGTGATAAATATTGGGAAAAGGGATGAAATCATTAAAATAGAAAAACGGTTAGTGGTTTAGGACGCGAACGTTCCTGATGCCGCTAACCGATTTTCTATGAATTCGAAAGCTAATTGTTTGATGTTTGCTCAGCAGGATTTTTCCGCGGTCGGAAGTCGTCGAGCAGACTCTTGTTATCAAAGAATCGTCCTTTAGACCACGATAACAGAGCTGGGAGGAAAATCAAGTCTCCAAAGGTGGCGGAGAACAGCAGCGTGAGCATCATTATGCCAAAGCGCATCGTCGGAGTAAACGTGCTGAACATAAATACTGACAATCCCAGACCGGAAATGAGGGTCGTTTGAGTAATGGCGCTTCCGCAGCGTTCGTACGCTTGAATTATAGCTTCCTTATACGTCATGCCGGACTCCATTCCGTGACGGAACCACGTCAGGAAATGAACGGTGTCGTCAACGGCAATACCAAGAGCGACGGACGCGGTCATCATCGTGCCGACGTCGCAAAGAACTCCCAGCCAGGACATCGTTCCGAACACGAGAATAATCGGGAAAATGTTTGGAAGCATGGTAATAAAGCCGCCAACCGTTGAACGGAAAAGGAACATCATCAACAGAGCGATCATGACAAACGACATCAAAACGCTTTCCGTCAAACTGGTAAGCAGATTATGCTGCGTTTTATAAACCAGCGGCACCGTTCCGGTGTAAATGATTTTGACGCCGTCGATGGGAACGTTTTCATCCGGAGCGTATTTGGTTCCGTCCGGCTTGACCGTCTTGGCTTCATTTTCCTGGAAAACTTTTGATTTAGCCAGCGACGCCATCGGCAATCCTTCTTTGACAAAGTTCTCGACAATCGGGTCGAGGTTTTCTTTTAGTTCATAGATAAAATCGCCGTAATCGAGGTCGGTCAGCGCCCAAACGCGAGCGGTAATTCGCCATAAATCGTTTCCGATAGGAGTCGCCCATTGAGTTGCCAAACGAACGTATTCGTCCTGTTCTTCGTCGTTAAGGAATTCAAAGCGTTTCGCTTCTGAAACGTACGGCATTAAATCCGAAACTTTATCCATGCCTTTGTCATGGAATTTCTTGACGATTGTTTCATTTAACCCCAGATCAGAAATCGGAGTATCCGGATATCGACGAATTGCAGAGCCAATGTCGATGGTAATAAAATCGCGAAGCTGTGGGCGGTTTGCATCGAGCTTTTGCGAAATAAGCGAATCGGCAGAATAGGTTCCAATTCGACGTTCTTCCAGATCCGGCGTAACAGTCGCAGCTGACATCGCCCCGCCGACTTTTTCTTTGTCCATTGCGTAAATCGCCGCTGAAAGCTCTTTGACAAGACGCAGCCGCTGAACTGTATTCAACGGACACGTCTGATTGTCAAACTGAACGACAATTTCCATCGGAACCAACGGACCAAGCTGTTTTTCAAGCCAGGAGTAGTCCTTGACAATCGTCGTGTCTGGCGTGAAGAATTTCATCAGTTTGACAGACGTCTTTAATTGCGTCAATCCAATTCCTGTTATAATCATCAAGCCAAAGCAGATCGCCAAAGTCGTTTTGTAGTTATAGACGATTTTCTTTCCAAACCAGCTCCAGAACAGAACAAGACGGGAGGCGTGATCGTCGTCATGCCCGTGAGTTGCATGCAGCTGAGCAAATCGTTTGGAGGGGAAATAGTACAGCAGCGCCGGCAACGTGAAAAACTGAACCAAAAGCGTCAGCAAGACGCCAATGGCAGAATACCAGCCAAACTTTCGAATTGGCAGTACGCCAGAGGTCAACAGCGACAACAACCCGATAGCGGTTGTCAATTCTGCAAAGAAACACGGTTTGAGAGCGTGTTTAAGCGCTCTGTCTGGAGCTCCAATCAAACCGTCCGGTTCGCGAATGGCGTCGTGATAATAGTTGACTATATGCACCGCGCCGGACATGCCCAAAACGTAGCACAGCGGCGGCATGGACAGCAGAATTGCGTCCAGGGAATCGCCGGAAAAGTAGACAACCGCCAAACTCAACCCTGCACAAACCAGCGACATAAACAGAACGATGGTTGTCAGACGGAACGAACGGAAAATCGCCGTTGCAATTAAAACGCCAACCAATAAGCACAGCCACGCCAGCTTGATCAGCGTTTTCGTTCCTTCCTGGTCAATAGCGACGTTGTCAACAGGCGGACCGCCTAAATGGACAAGATTTTTAATCTGCTCGTTATCCAAATCCGTTCCAACTCCGCAGCTTCGGCAAACGTTGTATATGTTTTCGATCACCGGGCGCATATTCTGACCTTCAGATTCCAACGCAAGGTTGACCATTATACACGTACTCTTTCCGTCCTGACCGATAATAGTTCCCTTCAATCGTTCGATCGCTTCCTCGGGCGTCATGCCTGGATAACTGTCCAGCAAAAGCTGAGCCATGTCTTTACCTGAATACGCCTTGGCAAAATGGCGCAGTTTCCAGTCTTCTTTACAGACTCGCCCTTGGGAATCCCGGCGCGGAACTATCGCTTTGACAACCTTGTCAAGGCGGGGATCGTCAATCGTACAGCCGTCCCAGCTGAAAACAATAAACTGTTCCAGAGGGAAGTTGCTTTGAAACCAGCGATGGGTTTGGATTTCTTCCGTCTCTTGAGGAAGCCATTCTTTGATATTGTTTCGGGGAGACTTAAGCGTCCGAACCGTTCCCGCCCAAATCAGCGGAAATGTAAACACCGTAACAATTAAAATCAGCAGGCTGTATTTTGAAAAAAATGATTTTTGCATTTACGTTCTTTTATCAATTAAGCGTTTAAGGGGGGATTGCAATCTGCCGGACAACGTAATTATTGTAAACGTTTCCCTGTTTTGCAACCAGTAATCAAATTTATTTATAGTCCGGCTTAGCGTCAATATAATCTTTTTTCGAATTTTTGTCTATAGCGCTTTTTGAAATAGAAGTTATATTCAAAGACTTTTCCTTTACATCGCATTGCTGTAAATACTGTAGACAATGACACGTTTATTCCTTTTAATGAATACTGACTGAAAAGACGCTTTTTCTTAAACATTTTCAGCAGAAGAAATATTTATCTGGAAAAAGACGCTTTTTTTAGAAAAATTGGTCTTGCTTAAAATATAAAAAAAAGAGAAAATGACCCGTATGAATAATAATGAACAACCAACGCCTGACGACATCGACAGACTCCTTGAACAAGCGCAAAACGCTATCAGCGAGCTGCAAAACGAAACCGAAATCGAAACCATGGGCGCGCCGGAAGTCTCGACGGAGCCGAACAGCGTCAGTTTGTCAAAGATAATCGGCGCGTTTTCCTCTCCGGATTCTGCTATAAACCTCAACGCGATAAGGGATCTTCAGCTTGACGTCCGCGTTGTATTGGGCGAGGCGGAAATGACTCTCGAAGACGTAATGCGATTGAGAAAAGGATCTGTTGTTCCGCTCAACGCTCAGCGGGCTGATCCGGTAAACGTTTTCGTCAACGGTCAGTTAGTCGCCCGCGGCGAAGCTTTGAATCGGAACGGGAAATTCTGCGTTCGTCTGACGGAAGTATTAATTAAATAGTACGTGTCAATAATCCTGCTGTTGCTCCTGACGTTATCCTGTACTCCTGCGGTGGCTCAATCGGCGCTTCCTCTGTCTCCAGACGCTGCAGTTGAGCAGAACGCATCGCCTTCTGAACGTTCCGCTGGCGGCAGGGCATTGCTGCCGACTATTGGAGCAATCGCCATTGTTACAGGAACGTTAATTCTGATTTTATGGCTATTAAAGAAAACGCAGGGCGACTCTGGACGTTCAATTCCGCCTTCTGTCGTGAAAACGCTGGGGAAAACCCGAATCGGGACGACCCCGGTCTTTCTCATTGCCGTTGGAAAAAAACTGGTTCTGGCTGCCGCGTCCTCTAACGGATTAACTCCGCTGACGGAAATTGAAGACCCCGCCGAGGCAGACGCTATTCGCAAAGCGCTCGAAGGAGAAAACGGAGGCAAGAAATGAGAATAACGGTCATCTTCCTGCTGACGCTTGTTTTTGCATTTAACGTTGCCTGGTCGCAAGGCGAAAATAATCCGGAATTAGGAACGCTGAATTCCGAATTAAAAAATTCGGCTGACGGCGAAAGCGTAACAGAGATTCCAGCGATCGCTCCGTTACCGTCTTCCAACGCTCGCAACTCGCAGCTCCCAACCCGGAATCAACTCCTCACTCCTCACTCGCAAAACGCCTTCTCATTCACATCGCTCCTGTCCCCTGAAGGCATTATGGGATCGATGGGAACGCTGTTGACGCTTGGCGCGCTGACGCTGGCTCCGGCGTTAATCGTTATGACGACCAGTTTTGTTCGGATTGTTGTCGTACTGGGATTGCTGCGTCAGGCGTTGGGAGTTCAAAATCTGCCCCCTCAGCAGGTAATTACAGGATTGGCGCTGTTTATTACGTTTTTTGTCATGTATCCGGTTGGAAACGCCATCTATAACGACGCGCTCAAGCCGTATGAAGAAGGGCAAATCACCGCCATGCAGGCGTGGGATGCCGGCGTAACGCCCTTGCGACAATTCATGAGCCGTCAAATTCAAAAAGCAGGCAACGACGCCGACGTTTGGCTCTTTTGGCGAGCTGACCCGGACGCGCCAACCGGCGCCGACGCTCAAAATCTGACTTACGACGACGTCCCGCTGCGCGTTCTTGTCCCGGCGTTCATGACAAGCGAACTGAAAATCGCCTTTTTAATGGGCGTGAAACTGTTTATCCCGTTTTTGATAATCGATTTTCTCGTTTCCGCCATTACCGTTTCCATGGGAATTATGACGCTCCCTCCGGTTATGATTTCCCTTCCGTTGAAGCTGCTGCTTTTTGTCATGCTCGACGGCTGGCGGCTGACTGTTGAAATGCTGCTGACCAGTTTTGGATAAAGGAGGATTAATGGACACAGAACAAATCATCAGTCTCGGTCAACAGGCGTTGACGACAACGCTGCTTTTGGCGTCGCCGGTTTTATTAATCGGCTTGGCGGCGGCTGTAATAACAGCGTTTATTCAGACGCTGTTTCAAATGCAGGAAGCGACTATCCCATTGATTGTTCGTCTTTTAACAATGCTTGTTGCGCTAATTGTTTTGACCCCGTGGATTGTCAACTCATTGCTTAGTTTTTCCAGGGGAATTCTGGTTAATGGATGACAAAAACAGGGATGCTGCATAGTTTTCTTGCATAGTATTAAAAGCTGGTTTCAGCTCCGGCGATCCGTAAAAACTCTGTCAGAACTCTGTTATTCTCCCCCTCCTTCCCCCTTGTTCTAATCTGAAATAATAGTACAATGCTATATTAATATAATTTGTATTATGCAATTACCCTTTAACCATATTTTAGAAAGCAGTTATCATGTACGAGAAATGGCTTGCTGATCGTTCGTTTTCCTTTGACGCCTCCGGAATTCGCAAGGTCTTTGACCTGGGCGCAAAGCTGGTTAATCCTGTCAACCTGTCTATCGGACAGCCGGACTTCGACGTTCCGGAAAACGTCCGTCAGGCGGCGTGCGACGCTATCATGTCCCGCAAAAACGGGTACTCGCCCACGCAGGGCGCCCCGCTGCTGCGAGAAAAGATTCAGAAGGAAATCGACGCTCTTTACGGACACTCCGATCGTCAGGCGTTTGTCTGCAGCGGCGTTTCCGGCGGATTGCTGCTGATTATTTTGGCGATGGTCAATCCCGGCGACGAGGTCATCATGTTTGACCCACATTTCGTCATGTATTCCTCGCTGGTTAAAATGGTTGGCGCGAAACCCGTTTTTGTCGACACCTACCCGGATTTCCAGCTTGACGTCAACAAAGTTAAAGACGCCATTACCGACAAGACGAAGATGATTCTTTTCAACTCGCCGTGCAACCCGACCGGCGCTGTTGCCAATCTGCAGGTTGTGAAGGACATCGCGGCTTTGGCTAAAGAAAAGGACATCCCGTTGGTCAGCGACGAAATCTATCGTTTCTTCTGCTACGATTCCGAGTTTGTCTCGCCGGCTCAGTATAACGATCAGACGATTGTCATGGACGGGTTCAGCAAATGCTACGGCATGCCGGGCTGGCGTTTGGGATACGTTCACGGACCGCAGGAAATCATCCAGACGCTGCTTAAATTCCAGCAGTATTCGTTCGTCTGCGCGCCTCACCCGTTCCAAATCGCGTCCGTTGAAGCGATGGACACCGACATGACGGCTCAGATTGACGCCTATCGCCGCAAGCGCGACATCATCTACAACGGTCTGAAAGACACGTTTGACATCGTCAAGCCCGGCGGCGCGTTTTATGCGTTCCCGAAAGCCCCCTGGGGAACGGCAGACGAGTTCGTCAACACGGTTATTACCAAATACAACACGCTGGTTATTCCCGGCAACGTTTTTTCCGTTCAGAATACCAACTTCCGCATCAGCTTTGCCGCTACAGACGAAACCCTCTACCGCGGCGTCGAAACGCTGTGCAAAGCGGCGAAGGAGAGATAGTAGGGAGTGCATAGTGCATAGTACTTAGTGCATAGGACGCAAAGCGTCTCACTAAATTACTACGCACTATGCACTATACACTATGCACTAAATCATGCACGAAACACAGATTCGAGTTCGATATAAAGAATGCGACCAGATGGGGGTGGTTCATCACACCAACTATCCGGTCTATTTTGAAATTGCCCGTACGGAAATGCTACGGGATATGGGCGGTTCGTACCGAAAAATGGAGGAAAGCGGCGCGTTTTTCGTCGTCGTGTCTTTGACGTGCAAGTATCATAAACCTGCCATGTACGACGACGTCCTGACCGTCAAAACCGGGTTCGGGAAAATCTCGCGCGTCAAAATGGAACTGGTTTACGAAATCTGGCGTCAGAACGAACTCCTGGTTACCGGTTCAACCGTTTTAGCAACGATTGACCGCTCTGGTAAAATCATTCCATTGCCGGAAGAAACCGTTGAACAATTACAACTGAAAAAAGAATGAAAACCTTTATCGACAATTTGGTTCCTGAACTGAAAGAGAAGCTTTCCGCCGTCATGGGTTCCGACGGTCCGCAGGCGGCGTTTGATCAGTACGTTAAAACGCTGCCTCAAACAAAGTTTACGCCCTGGAAATATCCGTATCTTTGGGGTGAAGACGCTGACCTGTCCACGCCGATTGCGAAGCTGGCGGCGTTCATGGCAAACGACAAGTCGGAACAGTCCGGGGAATACTGGGCGGATTACATCGAAAATACTCTGGCGCCGTTAGCGCGCGACGCTGCCGGGGCAGATATGCTTCAGCAGCCGCTGGAATTCCAGCTTTACGCCTGCGAGCTGGCGTATGTTTTGGCGCTGGCTTTGCCAACGTGGACGCCCGGCGACGAGTTGATTCGTCAGGCGCGAAAGGCGATTGTCGATGTAACAGAGTCGTTCTTTGACGAAGCCGGCATGCCGTGCGTGGAAGTGATTCCTTATTTCCGCAGCATTGTCGCCTCCTGGACGCGTCTGCGGATTCTGGAAAATCAAACTGAAATCCCGATCTTTCCGGAACGGGAAAAGGTTTTGTATGAATGGCTGGTTCGGAACATGATTCTGCTGACCAATCCCGATTCGACTCAGCGTTTCGGTCAGGAATCGAAAGTTGCCAATCCCAAAGCGATTGAAGAGTTCTTTCAAGCGGCGCTGTCGCTGGATTCCGATGTCGACGACGCCCATCAGGCTCTGGTCGCTTTGCCGTGGATTTCACAAGCCAAAGCAAAGTCCGTCAAAGGCGTTTTAATGACAGAACCCAGCGTTCAAAGCGAGTGGTCGAAAGTCGGCGTATTGCAAAACGACTGGTCCTGGAAATCGACCAATGTAACAGGCGCGTACGACGGCGACGTTTTTGACCTGCTTGTCAACGTCAATGCTCAGCGCCTGGGCGCCGGCGCGTGGGACGCAGAGGTTCTTGTCAACGGAAAGCGGCTCAAGCCGGCGGGCGAATGGGCAATGGTTTGCTGGTCTTGCGAAGACGATTACGCCTACTGGGAGCTGGAACTGCCGCTGCAAAACGGCGCGACTCTGGAACGGGCGATCTGTCTGATGCATCCAGACGAACTGTTGCTGGTATCGCATACGCTCAAGTTCGACAAGCCGGCGGCGAAACCGCGAAAGCTGGAAATCAAGTCTGTCCTCCCTCTCAACGGCGCGTTTAAGTTTACTCCGGCTGGAGAATCGACGGAAGGGTCGTTGTCGGACGGGAAAAACAAGTACAACGTCTTCCCGCTGGCGCTGGGAGAATGGACGCAAAGCGCGAACGGTTCTCTCCAGAGCGAAAACAATCTGCTCATCTACACGGTTGAAGGACAGGGGAACGGGCTGTACGCTCCGTTGGTTATAGACCTCAACCCCAAGCGCGCCGCACAGCCGTTTACGTGGCGGCATTTGACCGTTACACAAACAGGCGGCGTTATCGTAACGCCAGACGTCGCTGCGGGATTCCGGCTTCAAATCGGCAAAGAGCAATGGCTGATTTACAACTCCATGACGCCGCCGCTGCCTCGCGCCGTTTTGGGTTGTCACTTGTATTTCCAGACGCTTTTCACCCGATTTGTTCAGGGAGACTTTGACCAGATCGTCGCGATTGAATAACATCCATAACGCTGTTGACAAAGTATCATGAACTACGCATTACGAATACACGACGCAACCTATCGGATCGGCGGGCGCGTTATACTTGACAACATCAACTGGGACGTCCGTTCCGGAGAACGCCGGTTTATTCTCGGCGCGAACGGGGCGGGCAAGACGTCGCTTGTCAAGCTGATTTTGGGGTATGCCTGGCCGCTGTTCGGCGCGAAGATCGAGACGCTTGGTCAAGTTTACGGGTCAGTCAACCTGCCGGAACATCGCAAACAGATCGCCTGGGTCAGCCCGATCATGCACGACTGGATGACGGATTTCAGCCGAACGGGTTTGGAAATGGTCGTTTCCGGCATCGACGCGACCATTGGCGTTTATCGCGACATCACCGAGGACGAAAAAGCCCGAGCAACCGAGTTGCTGTGTCAGCTGCGGGGCGAACAACTGCTCAATCAGCGGCTGTGTACAATGTCGTCCGGCGAACAGGTGAAAATCCTCATCGCCCGCGCGCTGATAACCAAACCGCAGCTGATGATTCTCGACGAGCCAACGGTTTACATGGATATAACCGGTCGAGAGTTTTTGCTCAAGACGATTGAGAACCTCGCCCAGTCCAGACCGGAACTGACAATCCTGTTTATTACACAAAGAATCGAAGACATCCTGCCGACGTTTAATCAGGGCATCATATTAAAACAGGGACGAATCGTCGCCAACGGAACGCGAGATGAAATCCTGACGGAAGAAATGCTCAAGGACGCCTTCGATTTCGACATTCGTTTAATTCATACCTCGTCCGGACGACTCTGGACGGTCATTGAGTAAGAAGATTTTTAGTTACCCTATTGTTATGCGAGTTAGGAGTTAGGAGGGAGGAGTGAGGAGTTTTTAATTCGGAATGCGGAATTCGGAATTACGCAAAGCTCCACAATTATTATATCAAAACTACTCCCTATTCCCTACTCCCTATTCCCTACTCCCTATTCCCTTCCCATGGTCATACCATCCGACTATAAACCGTTGTTAACCGGGTTGAACGACGACCTCAACGGAGTGGAAAAGCCGGTGCGATTCCGCGTCGCAGGCGCTCATACCGATGTGGAAGTAGTGCAGTCGCTGGCGAAATGGAAGCGATTTGCTTTGAAGCGGTACGGGTTCCAGCCCGGCGAGGGAATTTATACGGACATGAACGCCATTCGCCCGGACGAAACGCTCGACGAAATCCATTCCTTCTACGTTGACCAGTGGGACTGGTGCAAGATTATTCGACCGGAAGAACGCAACGTCGAAACGCTCAAACAGACGGTTCAAAGAATCTATTCCTGCCTTCTCGAGACGGAACTGTTTGTCTGCATTCAGCATCCCAAACTCACCCCGATTCTGCCGAAGGAAATCTCGTTTGTAACGTCGCTGGAAATGTTCCAGAAGTACCCGAACCTGACGCCCAAAGAGCGCGAGACGGAATACTGCAAGCAGTACGGGGCGATTTTCGTTATTGGAATCGGCGGGGAACTGCCGGACGGGTCTATTCACGACGGCCGCGCCCCGGATTACGACGACTGGACGACGCCTCGTCCGGACGGCGGGATTGGTCTTAACGGCGACATCCTCGTTTGGAACCCGGTTCTAAAAAGCGCCTTTGAATTATCGTCGATGGGAATTCGCGTTGACGCTGCCGCCTTGCGCCGTCAGCTGGAAATTCGCGGTTGTACAGACAGAGCGTCCCTGCCGTTCCACAAGGCTCTGCTCAACGGAGAACTGCCGCAGACGATGGGCGGCGGAATCGGTCAGTCTCGGCTGTGCATGTACATGCTCCATTGCGCTCACGTTGGAGAAGTGCAGTCCGCAATCTGGCCCGAAGAGATGATCGAAGAATGCCGTCAGGCGGGCGTAACACTGCTGTAGCGATAGAAAGAGGACGATCGGAGTACGAGAGAGTTCGGAGTTCCCCTTGCGCCAACTCCTCACTCCTCACTCCTCACTCATAATTCCTAACTTAAACGGCTCCGCGCTCTTTGAGGAATTTGACGATTTTCGGATTGTGGTTTTCTTCGAAAGCTTCTTCGGCAGCTTGCAAGACGGAAATTCCCTCATCGTCTTTTGCGTTGACGTCCAGCCCCTGTTCGACGAGCCATTGAACCAGTTCCAGGTTCCCGCTTTCGACTGCGTTAAATAAAATCGTTCTTTCCTCCTCGTCTTTTGCGTTGACGTCCAACCCCTGTTCGATGAGCCATTGAACGAGTTCCATGTTCCCGCTTATTGCGGCTTCATGTATGGTTAAGCCAGGATTTAGATCAGCGCCATGTTCAACAAGACTTTGAACCAGTTCAATATCGCCGTTACCAGCGGCAATGTCTAATACTGTAATTCCATCAACGCCTTTTATATTTACATCTGCGCCGCGTTCTGCCAGCCACAGAACCAAACCATAATTGTCGCTAAAATAGTTATATGCCGCATAATGCAAGGCTGTTTTATTCCATTCGTCCTTTGCGTTGACGTCCGCGCCATGCTCAACCAGCCATTGAACCATTTCCAGATTTCCTTTTTTAGCGGCATCATGTAACGCGGTCTGTCCATATTTGTTTTTTTCGTTGACGTCTGCCCCCTGTTCAACGAACAGTATTATCAGTTCAAGAGAATCTCCATATTTCCAGATTCCCGCTTTCGGCGGCGCAGTGCAAAACGGTCGTGCCGTTCTCGTTTTTTGAGTTAATATCAGCTCCCAGTTCCAGAAGCTGTTTAACCCGATCCAGGTTTCCCATCAGCGCCGCATAATCCAAAACATTTGCGTTGAAATGGAGATTATCAGAACGGTAAGTAAAGTCAAAGTTCCCTGTTTGAAACATCTGCTCAAAGCGTTTTACATCTTTTTCGTCAAATAAAGCAGTATTGTCTCGAGTCATTTTAGAAAAAATTGTGAATCAAACAGAAACAGCGAGTTAATAAAACTATCGGCTAATCCATTAGCCAAATTTATCTCACTCTTCCGTCTTATAGTACTCTGTAATATTAATCGACCCTCGCTGTTTTTCTTCTTCCAGAAGGCGCAGACGGGTTTCGAGCAAATTGACGCGTTCGGTAAGCAGGTTGATTTTCGTCTCTTCCGATTCAGTGAACATCGTATGCGGGACTTTGGGGTATCCGAGCTGGCGCTGAAGAGCGGAGAAGAGAAACGTCATGTCTTTGCGGTGGTTTGCCATGGCGATTTGCCCTTCTTTTCTGCCGAAGAGAATTTCATAATCTTTGGGATTCCCGCCGCGTTCGACGAAATACTCGCTGCGAATGTAGACCAGTTTCGCCAGGTCGATAAACCCCAGCTGACGCCGCACGACGTCGACCCATTCCTGAAACGCAGGGGAAAAGACCGGCTCGGCTTTCATCGCGTCCAAACCGCGGTCGTATCCGAGCCGGTTGCGGCAGATCGCCTCCATTTCAAAAAAGAAAATCCCGGACGGCGTGATTGGACGAACGCCGACGGGCATCGGACCTTCCGCCTGTTCCGTTTGAGCGTAACACTTCGCCAGCGACTCCAAAATTTCCAGCGCAACGCGGAAGTCAAAACGTCCTTCTTCCCGTTCCGCTTCCGCCATGATAAACGTCTGATAGGGCGTGAAGTAATGCGGCATTCGCGCCATGGCGGAACTCATTTTCCCTTTGTGGAACATTTCCGTCGCCATGTAATCGACAGCCATCGGCAGCCGCGTCGTGCTGAGAATTTCATGAACCAGCGACCGGAGCAGTTCCTGAGTCGCGTAATCGTTCATTCGTTCGCGCATGGCGTGAAAAAAGAACTCCTGTTCGACGTATTCTTCACGATTGAGCATTGGCGGAAAGTCCTGAAAGCTATTTTTCCATAAACGATTTTAGCGCCTCAAGGCAGGCGTCCGGTTCGTCCTCGTAAACGTAATGCCCGGCGTTGGCGAACTCCAAAGCCGTGGAGTTGACGAACTTCTCTTTGAACGTCCCGAGGTACTCTTCCGGGGAAAAGCACCAGTCTTTCATGCCCCACGGGAGAAGGACGGGATACTCTTTGAAAATGGTCATGCCCTGTTCCGATTCGAGTAACGCGTCCCAGGAACGGTCGCCCGGCTTAAAGGGGATGTCCTGAACGTACTCGTACACGGCGCGGCGGTTTGACCAGTTGTCGTACGGCGCCATGTAGCCCTGTTTGACCTCTTTAGGCAGCGGCTTCTCCGTACACCACTTAGACGCCGCGCGGCAGAACATGTTCAGTCCCTGCACAGCAGTTTTGGCGATAAGCGGATTTCTCGCCAAGCCAATCCAGAACGGGCATTTGTCTTTCGCCTTGCGGAAAAGGGACGTATTCGAAAAAGAGAACCGCTTGAATTTATCCTGACGCCGGACGGCGGCGCACATTCCAACCGGACCGCCCCAGTCATGAGCTACGAGCGTTATATCCGTCAGATGAAGCTCGTCGATAAGCGCGCACAGGTCGTCAGCGCGGCGTCCTAACGTGAACGGATATTCCGCCAGACAGGCGCCTTT
>CACXSS010000024.1 GCA_902770245.1 uncultured Planctomycetota bacterium
TCGCGGCAGTCCCCTGCCGCCTTGCCAGCCCCGCTAAAAACGCTTGTTCGTAGCAGAAAACCTTTCCGGATCGCGGACGTAAGTCCGCAAAAGAAAAAGTCTTGACGGCAAAGCCGTCAAGTTGGACTCCGAGGGCGGAGTCCATCCAGGGGAGGGGTTCGGCTTCGTCGGTTTGGAATGCACGCTTCCCAGCGTTTTGTTCGCCTTCGGCGAACTGCGGGCGACACGCCCGCGAACCGGACTCATCCAAGTGCAAGTGACAAAACAAAGCGACCAACGGGAGCGGTGATAATACGTCTCGCGCGGCAGCGCGGATTGGCTCCCCCGCCTACGGGGGCTACCAGAATTTATACCACGGTTTCGGGTCTGATAATTGTCGATGTCGTTTGCTGTCTGAAGACTCTGGCTCCAAATCTTCTTTGTCAATTTTAACGGCAGGCGCTTCAGACATCGGCGTCTCTCCCTATGCTGGTAGAATCTTTCTCCTTTAGGAACGGCGTTGACCAATACTTTACATGTAATACACCCTGTAGAAACGCTGTTTTGAATCATTTCGACAATGTCAGGGTACGTAGCGCCCAAGTCGGCAACAGTTTTTATAACCTCTGCCATATCGGTGGAAATAGTTCGTTTTTGATCCGGTTCGTCAATTGAAAACTTTGACACCTCAATCTTGTCGTCGCCGTCGGATTTAAGCATGATGTTTTTCCCAACGTCCAGCAGCAGCGGCGTATTCATCTTGATATCTCTGCCAAAGAGAGTGATTTCCGGTCTTGTATCTTTTGTGATATGAATCAGGTTTGGCGGATCGCTTTCGATATAATGGAGCGTGAACTCGTCTTTTCCGAGCGTAATTCCGCGTGCAATGGGGTCGTTTGGACGCATATACCACAAAGCGCGGAAAGAACTGTACCGGGTTTCAAAACTGCCGGAACGCATCAAATCCAGTAAAACTTCATAAGAGTTTATGTCGTCCAGAGCCGCCAACGCTCCCAAAGCGGGACCGCGCATGGCGTCTTCTTCTTTGGCAATTTTCGCCAGAACGGGAGCGCAGTCGCTTTGATCCAAAAAGGCAAGGGCTTCAGCGGAATAAAATTTGACTTGAACGTCCGAAGAATTCATACCTTCGCGAAGAATTTCCAGCACGTCGTTTTGCGGTCCGAGCGCTTCCAGTTCCAGTGCGGCGTATGACGACGTAAACGGGTCTTTGAGGCGAATGCGAAGCTCTTCCAGGCGATTTTGACGTATTTGCGGCGCATCGATCAGAGCTACGGAACGAACAACGGACATATACCGATAAACGTTGTTTTTATATCGCGGATGAACGTATAATTCGATGTAACGGTTGTCCTTTGCTTTTGCAACGCCAGCAGTGGCTCCGCCGCGCCCAGTAATGTGGAATCGACGGTTGATAGCTTTCTGGATCAGGTCAGCGTACTTGACCATAATGACTTTGTCTTCGTTAGGCAGAATCAGACCCAGATTTCGACTTTTTTGAACGGTTCCGCCTCCAAGGACGATTCCTCCCAGCTGAGATTGGGCGTCCTTTTTGGGGTCGCCAATTCGAGGCGGCGTCATAATAGAACCGTATGCCGTTGCCATAACGTCGCCAGAACGAATCGTATCGTCGAAAACCGCCATCTTTCGGAGGTCGGTTTCCATAAGCCATCCGCCGCGCAAAGACGTAGTTTCAGAACGGGTTGGCGTTTGCACTTCAATATCAATTCGCTGCCCTTTTTGCGCTCCTGGAGGAATCATGGCGCGCACTAAAACCATAGACGTCTTTTTAGACGCCATCATGACAGTCGGTTCCTGAACGCCGCGTTTTTTAAGGTCGCGATACAGCATTTGGCGGAACTTTGTCATGGGCGGGTCTGAACCGGTATCGTCCAAACCAGTGGCGATTGCAACGCCTTCAACGCGAACGGAATCCAAACCCCATGGGCGCGCAATATCGCCAACAAGACGCGGTTTTTCCGGCGCACTGTACCCCGATTTTTTATCCGGGCTTTGCGAGCGAACGCTGGATTTTGTCCACAAGCTGCAGCTGGCAAGCAAGAGGATTGGTATAACGATTATAATAAATATCGCTTTTTTCATATTCGATATTCTGATTGTAAAAACAATTATATTATTAGTGCGGATTATAACGCAAATATAGAATACTTTATTTATAATGATTTGTCAAGACTGCTTTTTCGCGTTAGGCAATCTGTATCGCACGGCAGAAATCTTTTAAGAAAAACTGTTCTGATTTCCCGAAAAAGAGGACATGAAACCAAACCAAAACAGAATCATAGCCGTTATCTTGATGGCTGTGTTGGGAGCAGCGCCATGCGATCTCCCAGCGCAGTCTCAGATGCAGTACCGTCAAAGCGCCAGACGTACTCAAAGCGCGTCAACATCGCAGTCAAATTCATTTAAGGCGCCTCAAACTCTAGCGCCAGCCGTCTCCGACAGGGGAACTCGACAATACGTCAGTTCCGAATTGCTGGCTCTGCAAGGCTTGTCTCAGGACGACGCTCTTCGTATTCAGAGCGTTTTAAGAAACGTAACCGTTTTTCGTCGGCTGCCTGTTTATCAGGTTGAAACCGATAAAAGCATGGTTACATTCATGGTTACCCATCCAGACTCGGTTGTCAACATTTGGGAAAAGATGGGGATTAGCCAGATTTCCGTCCGGGAACGGGGGGACGGTCTGTACGAGGTGTCCGACGTTGCAGGCACGAGCGGCTGGATGAAAAGACTCTGGGCGGGCGAAAACGGGATTTTGTACTATCTTGAGGGGCGTTATCACGGTTCTCTTTTGAACAATGACGTTCGAGGCAAAGCTCTGGTTTTAGCCCGGTTTTCCTCAGCTCGGAACGCCGAAGGGACAGAAATGGTAACCTGTTATGTCGATACTTTTTTGAGCCTGGAACAGAAGTCGGTGGATTTAGGCGTTCGGCTCCTGTTCCCGATGCTGGGGAAAGTAGCAGACAACAATCTGGAACAGACTTTAGCGTTCGTTCGCTGGTATTCTGACGGCTGCAAGAGTTCTCCAGCAATGCTTTCCTCGTACGCCATGGAACTGAAAAACATTCGTCTGGAAACTCGTCAGGAACTGGCGCGTCAGACGCAGCTGATGGCTGCCAGATACGGCGGTTATAATCCTGAGTACGTTGTTCAGAACACTGAACCGGAACCGGTCAGATACTCAACGTTCAATCGAGAACAACCTGAACAAACGTATTACACTCCAGCAGCCAGAACGCCAGAACCAACGCCCGTTCGAGTTGGATATCCTCCTGTGGGGAACAACACGTATCAATCTCTGGAAATATTTGACGACGAAGAGTATTGAACTGCGAATAATGGGAAGTTATTTACAATAGCTTCCCATTTTTGTGTAAAAGTTCTGACAAAAAATAAAGGCGACATTTATTATTCTAAAAATATCGCTATCTATCTTTACAACTAATTCTGATTTGATATAATTATATTGTCGTTTTTTGGAATTGCGATTGGGTCAAACTGAGATAGAATTCTTTACCATCGTTAATTTCAAAAGGGTATATTATCCTTTGAGTTGTTATACTTCGTTGGAGGTATTATGAAGTTTCGACAGGCTTTTATCTGTTTGTGTATTGTTTTTGTGTTACTGAGCGCAGGCTGCGAAAAGCCCGCTGCCGACGCGCCCGTGAAAATGTCGGATATTAAAATTGTCGTTGAGCCTGCTGTCGCAACTCAACAGGACGTGCAGCTCAAAGTGTCTTATACCGGTCAGATCGTTCCCGTTTCTCAAGTTAACATTGTTCCCCGAATTCGCGGTTATCTCGAAGCCGTCAAGTATTTGGACGGGTCAATCGTAGAAAAGGGTCAGCTGTTGTTTACGATTCAGGATTTTGATTACAAAATTGCAGTTGAAAAAGCCAACGCTGAAATGGTGGCTGCGAAAGCCAAAGAGATTTCCGCGCGCGCAACTTACGAAAGCGCCGTAAAGACAAACGAAAAAGTTGCTGGTTCCGTATCGGAAAACGACCTTATCAAGTATAAATCGTCTTGGCAGGAGGCGTACGCTGATTTCAAATTGAAAATTTCTCAATACGACTATAATATTCAGCAACTGTCGTATACCAAGATTTATTCTCCCATTAAAGGCAAAATTTCCAAAACGAATTTTACTCCTGGAGAACTTCTTGACGGAAGCGGAGGAAATCCTCCAGTTCTTTGCACCGTCATGAGCATGGATCCGATTTATGTTGAATTTCAAATTCCCGACAGCGATTTCGATAAAGCTCTCGAAGCATCTCAAGAATATTTCAAGAATAGTTCTGAGCAGGGCGCTGATGGGGCGTCTACACAGCCGCAACAACCTGTAACTCACACAGCAAATTATCCGCCAGAAGAAAACGCTCCGGCATTGCCTGCTGATGCAAATACCGCTGCTGCCACGCCTGACAACGAAGCAGCAGTTCAACCCAATCGCCAACAAGATCCCGCAAACGTCCCTGCTGATGGGCAAGCTGTCAATCCAATTACGCAGCTTAATCAAGAGGTTTCAACAGTCGAAAAGTCTGTAGAAGAAAAATTGGCTCAGCCGTTTATTCCCAAAGACGAAGATATTGCTCCGTCGGCTGTTCTTAAAGATAATGCCGCATACATGAAAGGCGACCAAAAAAGCGACGATGTTATTCCGTTTGAACTGGTTTTGTCCGATGTTCCAGGCGCAAAGGTGTACAAAGGAAGATTAAATTACAACGACAACGCGATTGACGTTTCAACTGGTACAATGACCATTCGCGGCGTGTTGGCAAATCCAACCTATGAACTCTATCCAGGACACATTTGTACTGTTCGACTTGACGCCAAAGAGAAGAAAGGCGTTGTTGTTATTGAAGAACGAGCTATTATCGACGACTTGTCTGCAAAATTTGTTTGGGTTGTGGACGAGAACAGCGTTGCCCATAAACGATATGTTGAAGTCGAAGAATCGTTCGAACATGGAACGAAGCGAATTCTGGCTCCGTACAGTGAGGAAGAAGTCATTACCTCAAGCGGAGAGAAAGCTGTGAAGAAAACCGGGCTTCAGCCGGGTGAAACGTATATCGTTGAAGGATTCCAGAAAGTCCGCGAAGGCATGACCGTAACGCTAAAACAAAAATAATATCGTACACTCATTACTTTCCATACAACCATGTTTTCGAAATTTTTTATCGACAGACCGATTTTCGCGACGGTTGTTTCGTCGCTGATTCTCATCGCCGGGTTTGTTACAATGCGGCAGCTGCCCATTGAGCAGTTTCCCGACATTGTTCCCCCATCAGTTACTGTGTCATGCAGTTATTCGGGGGCAGACGCGCAGACGTTGGCAGAATCAATTGCCATTCCGATTGAAAAAGAGGTCAACGGCGTTGACAATATGCTCTATATGACGTCAACCAGCTCCAATACGGGTTCGTATTCGTTAAACGTTTATTTTTCCATCGGAACGAACCCGGATATTAACACGGTTAACGTCATGAACCGCGTCAATCTGGCTCAGCCGCGGTTGCCTCAGGACGTTCGTCAAACTGGAGTTACCGTCAGTAAAAGATCAACCAACATTTTAGGTTTCTATTCGTTTCAGCTTAGCGACACCGCCGCTCAAACGAAGGATAAAACCTACCTTTCCAACTACGTTTCGATTAATATCAAAGACGCCTTGGCGCGAATTCACGGCGTTGGAAGCGCCGAATTGATGGACGCGCGCGATTACTCAATGCGAATCTGGCTTGATCCGGATATTCTGGCTCAACGCAACGTGTCAATCAATGAAATCGCCAACATCCTTTTAGAACAAAACGTTCAGGTTGCAGCAGGAAGCATTGGCGGCGAACCGGCTCCGAAAGGACAGCTGATGACCCTGTCGCTTTCAACCAAAGGGCGCCTTCAGACGGTTGACGAGTTTGAGAATCTGGTTGTCCGCACTAGCAAAGACGGGCGAGTGCTCAAACTCAAAGACGTCGCTCGAATCGAACAGGACAGTCAAACGTATAACAACGGTTCTTTTAACATGGCTTTTGATTCTGGAGAAAAAACTGGTTCCGGAGAAAAAGCTGGTGAAAATGGCGCTCAAACAACGATTGCCATCTATGCCGCTCCGGGAGCCAACGTCATGCAGGTGGCTGAAGACGTCCGAACGGAACTTGAAAACCGCAAGGAGGAATTTGAGTCCGCGGGCATTGAGTATATTAACGCTTACGACTCAACAATGTTTATTAAGGCTTCGTTGGATGAAGTTCAAGAAACGCTTTATTTAACGGTTGCAATTGTTGTTGCAGTTGTATTCGTTTTCCTTCAGGACTGGCGAGCGGCGCTTATTCCGTCGCTGACAATTCCGGTTTCTCTGGTAGGCACGTTTTTCATGATGGGGCTGTTCGGGTTTACGATTAACACGCTGACCCTGTTCGGGCTTTGCCTTGTCATCGGCATCGTTGTTGACGACGCCATTGTCGTTGTAGAGAACTGTCAGCGTTTGCTGGACGAAGAAGACCTCAATCCGCACGACGCCGCGGTCAAATCGATGGAAGAAGTTACCGGACCTGTTATCGCCACAACCTGCGTTTTGATGGCGGTCTTCCTTCCGACGATGTTTATTTCCGGGCTTGTCGGGATTATGTATCAGCAATTCGCGCTGACCATTGCCGGCTCGGTTTTGATTTCCTCGCTGTGCGCTTTGACAATTGCCCCGGCTTTGTGCGCCATTTTGCTAAGAAAATCCAAGCCGGAAGAAAAGAAGTTTATCGGTTTCCGCTGGTTTAATATTTGTTTTAACGGATTTGCCCACGGATATGAAAAAGTCCTTAAATTTCTGACGGTTGCGACGCCGATTACTGTGATATTCTGGATTTGTCTTGTCGTGGCGTTAGTTTGGGGCGTTTCCGTTATGCCTCAGGGATTTATTCCCCAGGAAGACCAGGGAACGCTGTTCCTTGACATACGTTTGCCGGACGGGCGTTCTTTACAACAAACAGACATTGTTACAAAAAAAATCAATGAGATACTTCTGAGCAGGTACGCAAACGTTATTAATAACACGCACTATGTCAGCGGCTTTTCCATGGTTGACGGGACGTATTCAAGCAACGTTTGTATCGGCATCATTTCTCTGAAAAACTGGGAAGAACGAAAAGAACCGGGGCAGGACGCCGAATCGTTAACCCAAAGAATCATGATGGACTGTTACGTGAACGTTCCAGAAGCCAGGGTCCTTGCCTTCTCCCCGCCGCCCATTTCCGGTATCGGAACTTCAGGCGGTTTGGAAGGTCAGCTCATTGACAAAAACGAATCCGGTCTGGACATTCTGTACAATGCGGCTCAAGAGCTGGATCTCCAGGGGCAGAAAAACGGAACGTTCTCTCAAATTACGTCAACGTTCAAACCCACATACCCGCGCCTGTATTTGAATATCGACCGGGAAAAGTGCAAAAAGATGAACGTCAATCTGAATGAACTTTTTGTTTCTCTGTCAGGTTATCTGGGAGGACGTTACATCAACGACTTTAACACATACGGTCGAGTGTTCCAGGTTATTTTACAGGCGGAAGGCTCAAAACGCGCCGACCGGGACGCCATTCTTTCTCTGCCGGTTATAAACGCAGAGGGGAAAAAACTGCCTTTGGCTTCGGTTGCGACGCTGGAAGAGACCGTTGGTCCGCAGTATATAACCCGATACAACATGTACACGTCAACCGCGCTTATTGGCGCGCTCAACCCGGGCATGAGCACCGGCGTCGGCATGAGTGAAATGAAGCGCATTGCTCATACCGATTTACCGGAAGGATTCGACGTCTTTTGGACAGGCATGGCGTATCAGCAATCTCAGGCTGGAACGTCCATCGCGGTCGTTTTTATGTTGTCGCTTGTCTTCGGGTTCCTCGTTTTGGCGGCGCAGTACGAATCGTGGTCTGCCCCGATTATTATCATCATGGCAGTTCCGCTGGGCGTTTCCGGAGCCGTTTTAGCGGTCTTCCTGCGCGGGTTGGACATCAACCTGTACACGCAAATCGGTTTGATCGTTATGGTTGGCTTGTCGGCAAAGAATGCGATTCTGATTACGGAATTCGCCCGCGATAAATGGATGAAGGAAAATCATACGATTCTGGAATCCGCGCGCCTTTCCGGCCGCCAGCGACTTCGTCCGATTATGATGACGT
Organism: uncultured Planctomycetota bacterium; assembly: GCA_902770245.1. Classification (GTDB taxonomy): domain Bacteria; phylum Planctomycetota; class Planctomycetia; order Pirellulales; family Thermoguttaceae; genus RUG11551. Next base: position 8,178 of record CACXSS010000024.1, read on the forward strand.
CGTACGCGTTTATTTTGGGCGTTGTCCCGCTGATGTTTGCTGACGGCGCCGGCGCTCACAGCCGAATTGACATCGGTACTGCGGTCTTCGGCGGCATGCTTGAAGAAACCATGGTCGGCATTCTTGTGTCCCCGGTTCTGTTTATCGTGATTACCACCATCGCCGTTTCGGTAATGGGCGTATTCCGTAAGATTCTCGGAACAGGAACCGTGTCGAGCGCTAACGCGTCGGAAGCGTAAAATACACACGACGCCAGATAATATTTTTCGGAGTGCGGGAGCAAAGCTCCCGCTTTCATCTTTATCTAACCCACTATAAAGTTAATTAAAAGCGTATATTGGCTATACTCTTTATAAATGGAGTAATTATTATGTCTCAAGAGAAAAAATCCCTGCCGAATTATACAAATCCTCCTGTTCAAGAAGTAGGAATTATTTTTTCATACACTGGGTCAGACATAAATCTTTTTTCCTCTGCTGTTACCGACTTTATTACGCAAAATAAACCTGATATTCTGTCGCTAAGATTGGATTATCAGCTTATTCCCACTACAGATAGCGAGTTTAAAAACATTACTCTTCCTGACGATATTAAAGATATACAGACAATAAAACGCCTCATTGGCATTAATGTTTTAGACACTTCCCAAACAAAGAATGTCAACATTTCACTAGGACGCTTTCAATTTAGTTCTACTCGGAATAAAGACAACATTCCTCGATACAGCGCTGTAAGTAATGACATTTTTCATTGGTATGAATCCTTTGCGAGTGATTATAGCGCTATTTCGAAATTAGAACTTTATTACAAAGATAAGATTGTAATCCCAACTGAACAAATAAATAATGATTCTAAATTATATTTTAATTTAGCAGTCAATTTACCAGAAAACTTTCCAATTCCACAAGCTTTTACATTTCATTCTCAACCAAAGGATAAAAGCGCAACTGAAGCTTTTAGTTTAGAACTTGATCATTTTGAAGAAAATGCAAATAGTGTATATCATCTAAATTGGCATTTAGAGCACCAATTAAATGATGGAGGTTGCAATAAGAACGAGATAATAGAATGTCTCGACAAAATGCATCAGATTCTATATGATCGTTTTAATGAGCTAATAACCGATAAATGCAAAAGATTATTTGATTAAAAGAACTGGATATGAGTAGCGATATAATTGACGATTCAATTGACAGTAGCGCTTTTCAGACGTTCTCTGAATATCAAGGAGAAATTACATTACAACCTTGTAAGCGTATTGACTATGGTTGCAGTCATTACCCATTTAAACGCGAAATACAAATAATCACATACAAAGAATTTAACGATACTTTTATTTGTATGCTCAGTGATTATCGTGATTTTGTTACTGGTTCGGCAAGCTCTCCTGAAAAAGCAAAACAGGCTTTTGACTTTCAGTTTCATCAACTATATCAAACGACAAGCGCTTTAGCTCCATTTGAGAGAGCTCCGAAACAACAACGACAGTGGGAATGTTTCAACAGTCTGATTGATCATGAAAAGTTCCTGCAAGAAAATCCTCAACGATGTCATCTCAAGGGACAAATTCAAAAAAAGGAGAGTGAAACAGTTCATGTATGCTGGTTAGGCGGAAGAATTAATATTGTTTCATATGCAGATGCGCCCAGTAATTTTATTCTTTTTGAAGAAAAAGACTGGTTTGATGCAACTATCGATAGGGATTGGGATAATGAAAGGATTATTAAAATTGTAGATGCAATTCCATGTAAAAATCCGAATCTGACACCGGAAGAAGAAAATGAATTCTGGAGACTTGTTCAATAAGATTTTTTACAATGACTATTCAGTGCTCTTTTCTTGATGTAGGACAAGGAAATGCCCAAATTATACTTTTAGGGCGTCGTCATGCTATAGTTATAGATACAGGTCCCGCATATAAGAATAACGATCTAAATATTTGTTTAAGAATTCTTCTTGAACAACAAATTCAATGGATAGACGCCCTTATCCTTACCCATGATCACGATGACCATACAGGAGGCGCAAGAGAAATATTACAAGAATTCCGAGGTAGAATTAACTCTATATACTTTACTGATGGAGATAACTATGATTTTCTAAAGGATTTTAAACCAATAGTTTATCCTTTATTAAAAGATTCTATTTCAAATACTATTTGTAAAAGGCTCTCTGCCCCTGGAATTATTTATAAGAATGATACCAGTAGCATAGAGCTATTATATCCAGCGTCAAAGGATTTCAAAAGAAGTCAAGAAATAAGTGATTATAATTATGCTGCGGGGATACTTCTTTTAACTCATTTTAATCATAAAATATTATTCACATCGGATGCTCCATACAGCGCTTTTGAAAAGATATACTCAGAAAGAGGCGTATTGCAAGTATCTTTTATAACAGTGCCTCACCATGGAGGAGATATTAATGCAACTCCGGAACAGTTACATACTCTTTACTCATCCTTTATTAATTCTGCATATGCAGTAATATCTGTAGGCACTTTAAACAGTTATAAACATCCAAAGGTAGATGTGGTTAAAGCTATTTCAGAGCAAGGAATAGAACTTTTTTGCACTCAAATAACTTCACTATGTTGTCCCAATTGTTATCTTGAAACTTGGAGAAGCGAACGAGGTAATCTTGGGTTAAACAATTCTTTATCGACAATGAAACTTGATAGAGGTCATAGCAATAATCAAACAAGCAGTAGAAATATTGCTTGTTCTGGTACAATTATCGTTACAATTACTAGCCATGATATATTAATAGAAAATTTGGACTTACTGCGAGAAAACAAGTGTAAACTGCTATCGATTTGTAAAAGCGAGTCTTTGCCATGTTATGTTCAAAACGAGCAAGCAATTTCATAAAAATATCAGATTTTATGGAAGCTTTCAAATTATAAAAACAGGTGTTTTTTATTTTGAACACAGAGGATGCGCTAATGAATAGATAGCGTGTAGCAATAATATAGCCAAAAAGGAGATTTTTATGAAATCACGTTTCATTTTATTGGCTCTGTGCCTGACTTTCGCGCTGGCGTCTTTTGCGTCTGTCCGCGCGGCGGCTGACGGCGTCATTCCACCAGTTCCAGAAAACGGAACTCCGAAGGACTATTTAAAGTATATTTATACAGTTAATGACCTGCTCAATCAAAAAGTTCGAGACATTGAGTTTCAAGCTTACAAGGATGGCATAGATAAAAAATCGGAAGCATTTACCAAGTCGCTAAAAAGCTCTGCAAAGGAATACCTTATTCCTCTTGAAAAAGCAACGGATAAGGCGCTGCTTCTCAAAGACGTTCCTGACGAAGATTTTGATAAACTGGTTGAATCTAAAATTGATAATATCGAAATGATGGTTTGGTTGAACGACGACGAAGACGCTGGCGATGCACAAATGGAAGCGTTCGTTGAACAGCTTCGCAAGATGAACAAGTCGAAAGCGGCAGACGGCGTCGAATTTCTGTTATTACGGGCGCGTATTGAAAAACTCAAAAGCGAACTGCAGACAAAGGTTCAAGCAGGCTTAAACGAAGGGAAGACTTATTCCATCTTGATTAAAGAATTAGCAGGCGATTTTTCCCCCATTGAACAGGCGATCGATAGAGCTTTGCTTCTTAAAGGCATTTCAGATGAAGATTATAAAGAGCTAATCCAAGATAAGAGTGTATTTATTATGTCGTCAGCTGAGATTAACGGCGACAATGAAGATGCAATTATTGCCAAAATGGAAGAGTTCGCTGAACATCTTCGTCGTAAAATTGGTAAATTAAAATTTGCTGAGTTAATCGAAGCCAAGATTTTCCAAATTAAAGTCAATAGTTACGTAAGTAAAGGCAATATTGAAGCATTTGCCAAAGCGGCTGCTGAAATTGACGATGAGATTGAAAAAGCGGGAAAAAGCATTACACCCGCGCAGGCTGATAAAGCGTTTTGGATTGGCGTTATGTCTGTTGATCAACCCGGTTACAAAGCTCCAGAAGGACGGATAGATAAATACATTAAAGCTTTTTCGGAAGCTGACGATCCGGAAGTCAAAAGTTATGCCAATTCACTTGAATCGGTTGTTGAGCAAATGAAAGACGATAAATAACGTGTATCGGATTTACGCCTTTTGAATTGAACTGTTTGAGCGAGAGCAGGACAAATCGACAACGGACTGAGCGTCAAAACGAACGAGAGGCGAGGCGAAGGTCGGGGAGTGCGGCGCCCATAGGTGCCGCCTTATCCAACGAGCCGCACTCCTCCTCTGACGCTTTCGGAAACTATACGATTTCCGCCACAATAAACGCTAAAGAATCGAACTAAACAGAGTTTTTCGTAACACATCGGTTAAGGCGGCGTCAAGCCGCCGCACTCCCCGTAACCCTAACCCCCATTACCAAAATGATTTACGAAGGTGATTTTCATAACGACGTGCATCGTTATCAGTTTGCTATCGCGGTTGCGAAGTTCAACAAGACAATTACCCAGCGTCTTTTAGACGGCGCGATTTGGCGACTGAAACAAGCCGGGGTAACGGAACGTCAGATTGACGTCTTCTGGGTTCCCGGTTCGTTCGAGCTGCCGACGATTGCCGAAAAACTCTGCTGCGTTCACGTGGGCGGAGTCAATCTGTACAACGCGGTCATTTGCCTCGGCGCGGTAATCAAAGGCGAAACTTCCCATGACCTGCACATTAACCAGTCGATCAGCCGGCATTTTATCGACATCTCCCGCTCATACGAAATCCCGGTTATGTTTGGCGTTCTGACCTGCAACAACGTCGAACAGGCAAACGCTCGTTCCGTTGCGGTTGAAGAACTGTATCCGTCTGGAAAGCTGGAAGACGCTCAAAACGTTCCAGATAAAACTGTTGCCGCTCACCTGGGCAACAAGGGCATTGACTGCGCCGAAGGAGCGCTGGAAATGGTCGACCTGATGGAACAGATTGAAGAATTGAGCGACGATTGTGACGGCTGCAGCTGCTTTGACGATGACGACGATTTCGACGATGAAATTTTTGGCAACAGCGACAAAGATGATGACGACAAAGACTTTGACGACGACGGAAATTTGCCGTTCTAGCGCAGAGTCCTGATTCGGGTAAGAAGTTTTTTCATAAGACTGCCGTGGGGTTATTAAGCCCCACGGCTTTTGTTTTTGATCAACAGAGGCGATTTTTCTCTACTGCCTACTGCCTATTGCCTACTAACTAATTCCCTACAGCGCGAACCTGTCCAGTTGAGCGTTGTTGTAAATCGGGTCAACGGAGTTCTCAACTGACGGAAAACGTTTGACGACAATCGGACCGGTTGCGGGAATGTCAAATCCATACTTGTCATACGGTTCATTATAATCAATCGTATAGTTGGTTTTCTGCATTGGTTCGTTGAGATCGAGAGGGAACGTTTCGATGGGGATTGTTCCTGACTTCTGAATCGTACCATTCGAGCTGTCATTTTGCGGCTCGTTGACAGCCGGACGCGTCAAAGCGTCTTTGTTGGCTGGTTTCATTTCTCGATTTCTCGCCGGAATCTCTTGTGCATTAGGGTCGGTTTTAATCGTTGTTGGTTCCGAGTTTTTCTGACTATCCTTCTCTGTGACGGAAGAAGAGGCAGAATCAGTTTGTGAATTGTCAATATCGGACGATAAATTGTTGGCTGGAGAGTTTTCTTTCAGGTATTGTTCCCAGATGTCGTCTTTGGATTGTTCCGAATTTGACATCGGTTCCAGCCCGGATTCTGATATCGGTTCTGATGTCGGTTCCGTGTTTTGTTTCGGTTCCATTGTTTCTTCAGATGCCGGAGGAACGGAAGGAACCTGAATCGGAGCGATGTCTGATTCTAACGGACCAATATCTTGTAAAGGATCGGTATCTGTTTCGATGGGCATAGAATTGTCCTGGGCTGAATAATCATTGTCAGGAACGCTGATTAAGTCCAAAGAATCGACCTGTTCATTGGTTTTATCTTCCGAGTTGTCCTCCTTTGCAGATACTTGAGCGCCATTGGACTCTGACTTTTCAGAATTGGTTTCGGCTTTATCTGCAGTAACGTCAACGGTCAATGCTTTGTCAGCGCTGTTATTAGCGCTATTTGTTGAAACTGAATCAGAACTTTCATTTGAGTTCAGATTACTATCCAAAGCGTTATTATCAGCTGATGAATCGTTATCTGATTGCGAATCAGATAAACCTTTAGTTGGAGGCGTTGTTGATTCCGTAATAAACAGCTCGTCCGACGACGTATTTGATGCAGACAGCGCGCTTGAAACAGAGGGGGCGTCTTCGGAAAGCGCTGACCCGTCCTCCGTTGGTTTCAAGACAATTTCCTTCTGCTCGCCAGACGAAACAGAGCCTTGTGCGGCGTCCAGAATTCCAGCCTCGGGAAAACGTACAAGACCATAGCTGATGGTGAAACACATCAATGCCAAAACGGTTATAGATGGGATGCAGCGAGTCATGGCTATATCATTAAGTCAGGCAGCGAATTACCGATTATATGCAATATCCGCTTTTTGACTATTGTATCAAATGGGTGGATTGAGCGGGGAATTTGTCGTTGCATTCCATACAAAAGCAAAATCCCTTTGCCTCAATAGAAATAACACATTCCGAATAACGCGAGGAATTCATTTATTCCCTAAATGTTTCCCTCACGTTTCTGAAAGTATTCTAGGTTACATGGCAAGAAAATGATGAGAATTTCTGGAATTATTTTTAGAAAAATTTCCAGAAGATTAACTGTTGTATCAATCAGTGAAAGAATTCCGATTAAGTAAAGTAGGCAAAATTTCTTCGCCCAATTCGCCTTCCCAATCGGAATTTTCGTCATCATTGAACAGTTCCAGATCGAAGAACAAATCGACGCTGTCTGCAGCTAAAGCGTTAATTTCGCCGGAATCAGAGGCAAAATTTTGTTCGCTGTAAGTGTTTACGGCATTATCGACCGCAACGGAATCTGTTGCCTGTATATTCTGATTTATCAGCGTATTTGAGGCGCTGGAAGCCTGAATGACGTCTGCAAAATAAAGAACTGACGCAATCTCGTTTGAACTGGACGCAGGCGTTAAAATGCAGTCGTGAATCGGTTCAACAAGAGTTGTTGTAACAACGGTTTGACTGGATTCTTCGCTTTGAGCAGGCGAGGCAATCGGTTCTTCTGCAGCGGCTCCCTGCGCGTTTACAGCGTCTGCGTTGGTCTGAGCTGCAATGGCAATGCCCGCGCCGTTTTTAGCGTACGATCGCCCGTAATACGTTGCGAAAAGAACAAAGTCGTTGGTTTCTATCGTTCCAGACTTGTTGAAATCGCAGTAATACTTTGCATCTTTAACTGCGGGGTCGGGAACGTATCCATAATAAGTCGCAAATGTAACAAAGTCCTGAACGTCTACGGAGCCGGAATCGTCTAAATCGTAGGGAACCGCCCAGACAGGCGTGTTGATAACGTTGGCTTCGGACGCGGTCTTGTCTTTATCGGTAAAGACGGTAATCGTTAAATCCCGGGACTCGTCTGCCACAGCAACGCCCGCTTGTCCGGAGAAGTCAGCGGGATTGGCGGGAACCATTTTTATGTTGGCAACAAGACCATCAGAAACGGTCGTAGAATCCAAAATCGCGGCGATGAACGTAACTTCTCGCGTTGTTCCGTATTCGTCCAGCGGGACGTCGTGGTAAGAATACGCGAGGTTGGCGAATTCGGAATTCGTCCAGTCTGGCTTGACGAGCGTTGCGTCGTACTGGAAAACGATTGAAATCCCGCCCTGGTTAACGACGTCGTCCGGATTGGCGAACAGTTGAAGGTTCAGGAATTCCCATTCGTTTACGCTTACTGGAATTACCGATTCGCTGCGACCGTTCCAGGTTGTCAAAGCGGCGGTCAGCAAAGGCATATCGCCAGTATTGGTCAGAACAATAGCGGCGTCCGAGGATTCGCAATCAGAAGATCCGGAGACAGCCATGACGGCGACTTCATACAGACTGGCGTCTTCTCCTTCGGCAAGATTAAACTGACATGTCAAAGCAGCAATGTTTTCCGCGCCGACGTTCCATTGTTCCGTTCCCAATTCTCGATAATAGACGCTGTAAGCGGCAGCGTTGTCAACAGCGTCCCACGACGCGGAAATTTGAGAGCCGTCAAAGTCTGCCCAAAGGTTGGCGGGGGCGCTGAGCTTGCCAAGCGTTTGAACTTCAATAATTTCCGACGGCAGCGACAGCGATGCGTCGTTTCCCTGCAAATAGGCGTAAACGCGAACTTCATAAACGCTTGACGGATCAAGACTGTTCATAGAGCAGGACGTTGGGGATTCGGCATCTTTCCAAAGACCGCCAATCCATTCGTCTGCGCCTTTTTTGCGGAATTCAATATAATAACTGTCTGCGTTGTCAACCGCCGACCAGCTCAAATTGAACTCGGTAGCCGTAACTCCTGTAGCAGTTGGATTTTCTGGCGTGTCCAGAACGGTATGAAGTTCAAAAACCGATGTAGTATCGCTATGTTTGCTTGCCCAGGACCAGCCGGATCCGTTCCAGTACGGACAATACCAGGTGTTAACAGCTACAATATCAAAGGAACCGTAGCCAAAGTACAGCGGCGAATACGTTTGAGTTGTCGAGTTGTATTGCTGACTAACAACGTCTACAGTCGTAGAGCCTTCTTCGGCAATGCCTGATCCAAGGTAATACTGCCCGGCATACGTTTCGGTTTCATATCGAGAATCAGCGCCTTCTACGGTAAACGTAATTCCGGAAATAACAGAGGTGTAGCCGTCTCCGATAATGCCGGTGTCGTCTGAAAGGGCAAGGGAAACGCTGGTCGGCGCGGGAACTGATTCTGGTCCGATGACGATTGGAACGTTGAGGGACGCTAAAATATTGTTGCTGTTGATTAAATGAGCAGAATTGTATTTTAATGCGTAAACTCCAAGGTAATAGTCCCCCATCGAGAAGTCGGAGCAATTGACTGTAACTTCGCCAGTGTCGTAATTGGTAGAAACGGCATTGGGGATAACTTCAAACGTTCCCTTTCCCTCTTCGTCGTATTTGATATAGTACAGTTCAGAATAATAGCCAATTTGTTCTCCGGTTGCAAATCCCGCTGCATAAGTTTGAGTATAGTCGTTTCCCTGTACAACGTATGCATAATCGTTTTCAATCGGGTAGAATACTGGAACCTGATTTTCCGCTGTAACGTTGAGAGTAATAACCTGAGACGTTCCAGCCTTGCCGTTTTGGTCGTACGGCGTAACGCGGATAGTCCCCGTTGACACCGTTCCAGCAGCGACGTTGGAAGCCGTGTTGGCGCGAACGGTCAGCGTAGAATTGGTGTAGTTGACAACCTGCTCAGCGTTGGTTATGATAACTTTCGGATCAGGCGTGGAATTGGCGTTAGTTCCCTGTTTGTTGACTTCCGCCTGAACTTCCTGACCGTCAATAAGAAAGCCAAATACCGAATGCTTGAAATTGAGCCAGTTGCAGCGACCAGACGTTACAAAGAACTGGCTGGAACCGGTGTCTTTATAACCGGTGTTTGCCATTGCCAAAACGCCTGAAGAGTTCATCTGCAAGTCGTTGTTGAATTCGTCTGCGACGTTGTCCGCCAGACTGCCGCGGAAGTTGCCGTAAGCGTCGTACCCGCCGCCTTGAGACATGAACCCTTCAATAACGCGATGAAAAATCGAATTCTGATAAAATTTCTCCGTATGCCCCTGTCCAAAATCAATATCCGTATCAGTCAATGTGAGAATGTGTTCAACCGTGTTAGGGGCTTTGTCGGCAAACAGCTCGAAAAGCATGGTCGAATCTTCGCCATTGAGAATGCTGTTGCCCTCTTGAGCGATAGTCAATTCCCAGTAGGGGTTACGCGTGTTGAAATACGCCTGCTTTTGCGCCGTTGACATGCCGGTTTTCCAGGCGGTGCCAACAGACAGGTCGCAAGTCAGATTGCCGGTGAGAACTTCCACCTTATAATAAACAGCGTCGCCGTCCGCGTCGGTTGACGTCAGCGGAATGTACCACGGAGAGTTCGAGGTGATATCGTAAGTCGTAGAGTCAAGCGTCATAACTGGCGCGACGTTAAGCATGGCGCGTTCTTCCAAATGTTCAATACGAAGCGGCTGGGGCTTATACCCGGATTTTTTGGAGGAATTGCTAAACGACTTGAACAATCGGGACAACCAGTTTTTTTTCGCGCTTTTCATAGTGAATGGTGTAAAATGGGCTCTTTTTATGGAACTGCAAACAGCGTGATGCAGTCAATATATAATAATATAATCCTCTATCGTCATTTTGATGTATTATACTACAAAAAGTTCCATTAGATAAGTCGATATGTATATTAATTTTTTGTTTTCATAAATAATTTAAATAGATTTGAGAAGATTTTTCGGTTCCGTAAAATAGAAGCGTTTTTATATCGAAAAAATATAGAAGTAAATGAAATATCCCTCTGGCGTTTATAAAAAAACGTGTATAATGTAATATTATGGCTAAAGAGATGTTGTTTTCTGTCGTTTGTCCGACCTGCGAGGCAAAAATAGGGGTTCATGACCAGCGGTTGATCAATCAGCTAGTCCAGTGTCCCAAATGCGGCAGCATTGTCCAGCTAACGCCGCCGGAAGGATTTGGAAAGAGCCAGATTTCGCCTCAAAAAACAGAAGATAAGCCTGAAAAGATTACTCCTCCGCCAGCAGCTTCAAAGCCCCAGCCACTTTCTGAAGAAAAGGATAAGGGCGATAAAACTCCGCCGAAACGCTCTCCTTTACCTGTTCCTCCTTCAACGCCTGTTCCCGTTCCGCCGCCGGCATCCATTCCCGTTCCGCCGCCAGTTTCAATTCCAGAACCGATTGCGCCAAATACGCTTATGCCGGAACCGATGTCGCCTGGCGAGTTGAATTCTAATTCTGCGTCGGGTGGAAAGAGCGTTTCTCAACGAATTGGCTCTCTGTCAGAAAAGATGCCTTATTGGACGCCGTATCTTGTTATTGGGTTAGGAGTTATGGCTTTAACAGCAATGCTTCTTATCTTCTTTTTAGGCGGTTCCAAGAAAGAAGTGAATAATAACAGCCATCCAACGGTAGAAAATAGCGAAACGCCACAAAATAAAGAGAAGAAAGAAAATGAAGTTGCTCAACAAAATAAAAATACAGGGAATATAGAAGATGACAAGATAAAATCAAATGACAATAATATAGCGGATGATAAAAGCGGTGAAATTGAAACGAACGAACAAATTCCTCCAGTTGAAGAAAATACTAATAATGGCGAAGATTTAATGACTGAAAATGAAAAGACTGAAGAGTCTGTGTTATCTGAAGATAAGATAGATAAAAATGAAACTGCTGATATAAATAATGAATCAGTAGAAAACGTTGAAAATATTGGCGCGGTCGAAGATTCCGAACTGCAGCCGGAGAATAAAACTGAAGAGGACAATCCATTTCTGGAAATTGAACAAAAACCAGCTACTCAGGAACCAGAGCAAAACGATTCTGCTGTTGAGAATCCTGTTGAAAATAAAGACGACATTCTGACAGCAGAAAACGACTTAACTCCTGATAATATAAGCAATAACGACTCTAATCCCGACACTAATTCAACTGGGAAGAGTCAAACAGAATCAGAATTGTCATCGATTCCTGGTTTAAATATAAAGCTGAAGTCTATCACAATTCGTGAGCAGAAGTTGTCTCAATGTTTGCAAACGATTCGTGAATTAGGCGCGCTGCCTGTTGAAGTGAATTGGGATTCTCTCCGTCGAAACGGCGTAAATGCAGACGACAAAATTTCGTGGTCTGGAAAAGACGTTACTGTTCAAGCCGCTTTGACGGAAGTATTGGCGCTTCGGGGACTTATGTTCAAAATTACCGGCGAGGAAAAAATCGTTTTTGTGCCTCGCGCCAGTGTAAACGCGCGTTCCGGCGTTACTTCCGGCGAACAGGGCGGTTCCGCGATGGTTAAAACTCAGTACAGCGTTTCTGATCTGGTTGGGCAATCGCCAGAACAAACCTCCGCGCTGATTAAATCCATTCGGGAATTTCTGTGTCCTGGCGACTGGAAGGAAGTCGGCGGAACGGGAATGATTTCTGCGTCTGGCGGCGGCAGTATAATGATAACGCAATCTCAGCACAATCAATGGATTATAGCTGATTTTCTGGATCGTCTTCGTCTGGCGCGTCATTTGGCTCCTTTGTATAACAGAGACGCATCGCTTGAACCGATGTCCGTTCGCGCTCAAAGCGCATTGAAGCGAAACGTCGGCATCAACTTTCAGCCCGCGGCGGATTTAAAAACCGCATTGTCGGAAATCGGTCAGAGAATTGGCGTCAATATTCTTTTGGACGAACCGTCTTTGAAGATTGCGGGAATATCCGCTCAATTCCCGATCTCGTTTGACGCGCGAGATTTATCGTTGGAGGAGACTTTCAATCGAATAAATGAAGAAACGGGGCTTGTGTATTTGGCGCAAACGCCCAACTCGTTTATTGTTACTACGTCCAACGGCATGAAGTCCATGATGTCGGTTGAATTCTATCCGATTTCCGATCTGGTTAATATCGGGTTGACGCCGGCGGTTTTAATGGAGCAGATTGTCAAATTTGAACCGAAGTCCTGGAAATCTCAGGACGCCGCCAGTTTTGGCTTGGTTGATTACGACGCGAATTCTGATTGCCTGATTGTTCGTCAGTCCCAGTCAGTTCTTTCTAAAATTTCAGAACTGCTGACTCAGCTTCGAGCGCGCCTCAAAGCAAAGGAATGAGCGTAATCTGCGAGCAGCGCTTGCGTAATTCCGAATTCCGCAATACGAATATTCCCTCCCCTATTCCAGATTGGCGATTTTGCTGTATAATAGAGAAACGTCGTTTGACAGGTAGTTTTAAGAATAAACGGAACGACGCAATCGGTACATTTTGCCTATCAATCCTGCCATGCCTTATACTAACAGCAAATCCACGTTGACCGTTGGCAAGACAACGGCAACAATTTATCGCCTTGATTCTTTAGACGTCAATATTGACGCTCTGCCGTATTCGATTCGCATTCTTCTGGAAAACGCGTTGAGAAACTGTGACGATTTTGAAGTTACGGAAAAAGACGTCCTCAATATCGCGTCGTGGAAACCCGGGTTTACGCCGATGGAAATCCCGTTCAAGCCGGCGCGGGTGATTCTTCAGGACTTTACGGGCGTTCCGTGCGTTGTCGACCTTGCCGCGATGAGAAACGCGATGAATCGTTTGGGCGGGAATCCCGATAAAATCAACCCGCTCGTTCCGGTTGACCTCGTTATTGATCATTCCGTTCAGACCGACTGTTTTGGAACGGACACTGCCTTGCAGGACAACCTGAAAATCGAGTTTCACCGCAACAAAGAGCGTTACGAATTCCTTCGCTGGGGTCAGCAGGCGTTTCAGAATTTCCGCATCGTTCCGCCGTCGTCGGGAATCATTCATCAGGTCAATCTGGAATACCTCGCCAAGGGCGTGTTCGTCAAACAGATTGACGGAGAGAACGTCGCCGTTGTCGATACCGTCGTTGGAACGGACAGTCACACCGTTATGATTAACGGCTTGGGCGTGCTGGGCTGGGGCGTGGGCGGCATTGAAGCGGAAGCCGTCATGCTCGGTCAGCCGCTGTACATGCTCTTGCCGGAAGTCGTCGGCGTGGAACTGACAGGCGCGCTGCGTCCGGAGATTACCGCAACGGACGTCGTTTTGACGATTACCAATCTGCTGCGAAAAGTCGGCGTTGTCGGCAAGTTCGTTGAATTCTTCGGCGAAGGCGTTCAATCCATGAAACTGGCGGACAGAGCCGTCATCGCCAACATGGGACCAGAATACGGCGCTACGATGGGCTTCTTCCCAACAGACGACAAAACGATTGAGTTTCTTCGTCAAACAGGGAGAAGCGAAGAAGAAGTCGCCTTTGTGGAAGCCTATACGAAAGAGCAAAAGTTGTTCCGAGAACCGACCGCCCCGACGCCGCAGTATTCTCAGGTTGTAACACTTGATTTATCAACCGTTGAACCATGCCTGGCTGGACCGAAACGACCGCAAGACAAAGTTCTTTTGTCCGACATGCAATCGACGTTCAAAGCCGCATTAACCGCTCCTGTTACTCAACGCGGATTCGGTTTGGACGAAGCGGACGCCGCGCGCGTCGAGTCGACCGAGAACCAGCTTGGGCACGGCTGCGTTACAATCGCGGCGATTACGTCCTGCACCAACACGTCCAGCCCGTCGGTTATGCTCGGCGCGGGTCTGCTGGCGAAAAAAGCTGTGGAGAAAGGACTCAAAACCAAGCCGTGGGTGAAGACCTCTATGGGTCCCGGCTCTCGCGCTGTTACAGATTATCTGACAAAAGCCGGACTGATGGACGCCTTTAACGCGCTGGGATTCCAGACGGTCGGGTACGGCTGTTTGACCTGTATCGGCAACTCCGGTCCTCTTCCCGAACCGGTTGCAAAACAGGTAACGGATAATAACCTCGTTGCCGCCGCCGTCGTGTCCGCCAACCGCAACTTTGAAGGACGCGTCAATCCGCTGGTCAAAGCGAACTTCCTCGCCTCGCCGGCGCTGGTTGTCGCCTACGCGATTGCGGGTACGGTCAATATAAATCTTGTAACAGACCCGCTGGGAACCGACAAAGACGGGAACCCGGTTTATCTCAAAGACCTCTGGCCAACGCGAGAAGAGATTGACGCCTTGACCGCTCAAACCGTTCAGCCCGACATGTTTCTCAAAGCGTACGCCAACGTCTTTGAAGGTTCGGACGAATGGAAAGCCGTTGAGTCGCCTTCCGGCAGTTTGTTCCCGTGGAATCTGGAGAGCGTCTACATTCAGGAACCGCCGTTCCTGGCGGAAATGACCGCTCAACCGGAACCGCTCAAGCCGATTAACGGCGCGCGCGTTTTGCTGGCGCTGGGAGATTCGATTACTACTGACCACATCTCTCCGGCGGGCAACATCAAGGCGGACTCGCCTGCCGGGAAGTATCTGCAAGAGCATGGCGTTGAGCCGAAAGAGTTTAACTCTTACGGCAGCCGCCGCGGCGCTGACAAGGTCATGACGCGCGGCACGTTTGCCAACATCCGCATTCGCAACTTTATCGCGCCGGGTACTGAAGGCGGTTGGAGCCGATACCTGCCCGACGGCAAAGACGCTCCTGCGATTTCAGTTTACGACGCCGCGGTTAAGTACAAGCAGGCGGGAATTCCTCTGATCGTTTTGGCGGGCGCGGAATACGGAACCGGGTCCAGCCGAGACTGGGCGGCAAAGGGAACGTCATTGTTGGGCGTTCGCGCTGTTATCGCCGCCAGCTTTGAACGAATTCACCGCTCGAACCTCGTCGGAATGGGAATTCTTCCGTTACAGTTCAAACCGGGTCAGACGTGGCAGTCTCTCGGCTTGACGGGCGAAGAAACGTTCGACCTGGGCGACGTTTCAAATCTGACGCCTCAATGCGATTTGACTGTAACAGCCACCGCCGCTGACGGCAAACAGACGACGTTTGATGTAACAGTAAGAATCGACACGCCGGTTGAAATCGTCTACTTCAAAAACGGCGGCATTCTCCAGACGGTTTTAAGAAAACTCGCCAACACTAACGTTTAGAGAGATTTTAATAAATAAGGTTTATCCGTTCCAAGAATTATTTAACACGAAATACACGAAAAGAACGAAACAAACGAAATGATTATTCTATAAGATCTTTCGTAAATTTCGATTATTTCGTGTTTTTCGTGTTTAAAAATCCAACTTACTGAAAGCGCCTTTATTATTTCTTTTGAGGTTCGTCGTCTTCCAAACCAAAGAATCGCCGGCTTTCAGCGGCGTCTTCCTGCAGCTTTTCCAGGTTCTGAACTTCAACCCCCATTCTGGCTGGTCGATTATCGAATTCAGGTTCACTGGGAACTTGCGGTTTCGGCGCGTTTTGCTGCGGCTTGGCTTGACCTCCGCCATTGCGTTTTTCGGTTTCTGCTTTGGGTTGAGGATTCTCGTCTATCGTTGCCTGATGATATTCTATTCCTGATCCTTGACAAACAGGGCACGGAACAAAGTTTTTCCCCTTGCAAACGCTGCATATAACAGTTTGAGGGACTTGAGCTGTAACTTTCCCGCCGTTATGATGTCGTTGGGTCTTTGTTACATAAATAGTCGCTTTTCCGCCGGAACAGTTTTTATTGGGACACTCGACCTTTCCCGTCCCTTTGCATTTTACGCAAATGGGAAATTCGTACGGCTGATAACCGTCGATTTGAAACCATGTACATTTGAACATCTCTTGCGCCGTTCCCTCGGGACATTTTTCAAACATCCAGCCCTGTTTGGGGTTGAACGGCGTCTTGTCCTGTTGAGTAACTTTGCTTGCCAGCTCCGCAATTCTGCTTTGAACAACGGGAGGAATAAAAATGTTGCGAGAATCGGATTCAATAATCAGTTTATGAAGATTGTGTTTAAGCGCCGGATTCGCGCCGCCCAAAACATAGGCTTTTTGATAATACGCGAACGCTTCCGGGTACTTCTCCTGTAAAACGGACAGCGTCCCCATATTCAGAAGAACGCTGGGGTTGTCCGGACGGATTCTCTGACAACGCGTAAAATGCTGTTGAGCGTGTAAATAATCTTTCTTTTTAAAGATAAATATCAGCGCCAGGGTGTAATCCGGTTCCAGCTTTGTCGGGTCGTTGTTACGAACTTCCACAATAGCGTCGTACGCATCACGGCTGTCAATATCAAAATTCTTGACAGCAGAAAAGACCGCGCTTTGAGTAACGTTTTGCGCTGGCTGAGCGGCAGTTGGTTTGGAGCCAAGCCCCTGAATATATTCCTGATCCTCTTTCGAGAAGTTTCTCAGAGGCGCAACAATAATCTTCCCGGACGGCGTTTGAAGTTTCACCTTCGGCTCGCCGTCTTGAATAAGGCTTACGAAATCGGCTGAAACTTTTTTTCCTTTGGCGTCAGTCCACGTGCGGCCGCTGGCGATACTCATCAAAACGGTTACGAATATCACGGCAGAAATAATATATTGCTTCATATACAATGCTTGAGCAAGCTGATAAAATGAATTTATTTATATTTACACAAATCTATGTAATAAAATTATAATAGCACTTGAGAAATAGTCAAGAGGTGGACGAGAAAAAGGGACGATAATTGGGTGCATTCGAAATTGCATTGCGAAGATAGACAAGATGAGAGGCTGAACTGCGTCCTGAAAGGACGCTATTTCTATAACCGTCGACTTTAGTCTACGGACGGCAAAGCCCTCCCCTAAAAACTTTTCCTTAATCGAGTTAGTCCCTTTTCATTCCCCCCCTCACGCTTGGCGTGAGGGGGGGAATGAAAAGGGTATTTGTCGATTTTAGTTTTGTCGTTGTCCCATACCCCGGAGGTTAAAACCGCCGGTTATAGAAATGCAACCCCTTCGGGGTTAAAAAACAGCGCCAATGTGGAACGTTTATTTCAACTCTCAACACCTTACTTCCAACACCTAACAATCTCAGCGACCGGGCGGCGGCAAATACCTTTCGTCATACGGTATTTGATATTTCTTTAAAAAACGGATAAATTCGTCACGCCAACATTCATGTTTATGATGTTCTTCTTGATTGGCAATATAGTTTATAACAGTATTTCTATCGTTAAAAGCGTACGTCAAAGCACAATAACCTTCAGACCATCCATGAAAGTTTGGAAATTTTTCTTTGTTTTCCTGAGTATTCTGTAACCAGGAGGAAGAAGAACCCTTGATAGATTTAACAAATTCCGCGATACTGATTGTAGGTGGAATCGAGCAGAATATGTGAACGTGATTATCAATTCCACCGATGCGCATCAACGTTCCATTATTTTTCTTTACAATTCCCCAAATATAGGCATATAGCTCTTTTTTGTACGTGATATTTATTGTCGGTTCACTGTTTTTGGTCCCGAAAATAATATGATAACACAATTGTGTATAACTCATTCTATCACTCCTGATAAACTCTTGCGGCATAGAGTAAATGACTCCGCTATTCAATAATTTGGAACAGCGTACGCACTCACTAGAATTATAAAATTTATGGCTTCATATTATCACGTAAAAAACAATTAGAGGGAATCATTCTAGTTCCCCGGTAATTTTAAATCACGCGGCAGAGGAAGCACTTTAAATAGTCGGTTTCCGGGCAGGAGTCCAGGACGGGGTGATCGGGAGCGGCGCCGCGCTGCTGAAGGATTTGGAGGCGTCTGCCCGCCTGTGACGCTGCGCCGTGGAGCATGTCAAAAAAGTCTTCCCGACGAACGGAGCCGGTGCAGGAGCATGTAACAAGAAACCCGCCGGGAGCAACGCACGAGATTCCCAGCTTGTTGAGGTAATGGTATCCGCGGAGGGCTTCCTGAACAGAGCGTTTTCCCTGCGCGAATTTGGGCGGATCAAGGACGACTCCGCCGAACGTTCGCCCTTCGGACTTGAACTGTTCCAAAATCTGGAACGAGTCGCCCTGTAACGTTTCGACGTTGTCGACTGCGTTGAGCAGAGCGTTCTTTTTGACCTGTTCGAGAGCTTTGGCGCTGGAATCGCACGCCAGGCAGGAAACGGCGCCAGCCTGAGCTGCGGCGATTGAAAAGCCGCCGTGATAGCAGAACATATCCAAAACCGTTTTCCCTTTGAACAGTTCAGCCGCTGCGAGACGGTTCTCTCGCTGGTCGAGATAAAACCCGGTTTTCTGCCCGCCTAAAAGCTGAATTTCGTACTTGATTCCACCGGACTGAATTACCATCGTTTCCGGAACCGGAGCGCCAAAAACGCGGTCGGCGGTCAGTTCCTCCGGAGCGCCTTCCCGACGAGCCATGGCGGGTTCCGTTGTAACAATAACAGTTTTAGCTCCCGTAACATTTTGGAGAATATGGGCAAAATGTTCCGCGCGCAACAAAATTCCTAAACTCGTCGCCTGCATGACAAGAACGTCTTCGTACTTGTCGACAATCAAGCCGGACAGAGCGTCCCCTTCGGAGTTAATCAGACGAGTCGCCTGAGAGAAATACCCCAGCTCTTTTCTCAAATCAATCGCTGTTGAAATCCGATTCGTCCAAAAGGCGTCGTCTAAAGATTCGGATTCATTCCATGTATACAGACGTACACGAATCTTGCTGTGAGAGTTGTACAGACCTCGGGCGAAGAATCGTCCCTTATCTGTATAGACGTCTACAACGTCGCCATCTTGCGGTACGTTGGATTTGTCGAGTAATTCTAAAGAACCGTCGAGAATCCAGGGATGACCGCCCAGCAGGGCGCGGAGCTTGTTTGGTTTGAGAGTAACGCGCATGGGGAGAAAAAGGGAGTAGGGAATAGGGAGTAGGGAGTAGTGTTTAAAATCGCCAAAGGCGAATATCTATTCCCTGTTCCCCATTCCCTATTCCCTAAATAAACTACTTCAGGAATTCGCGAACGCTTTCCAGCTGTCCGGCGGATCCGAGAACGGTGTTCTTGTGAATGATGTATTCAGCGTAAGCAGCCATGAATTTCTTTCCTGGCGGGCGCAGGTCGAAGTTCTGCGGGTTGGCGAGGAATTCTTCACGGTGAATGGCGCACCATACCAGACGTCCGTCGGTGTCGATGTTAATCTTGCAGACGCCGAGTTTGGCGGCGGGCAGGTATTCGGCTTCGTTTACGCCGGAAGCGCCAGCGAGCTGACCGCCAGCGTTGTTGATGCGCTGTACCCATTCCTGCGGAACGGAAGAGGAGCCGTGCATAACCAACGGGAAGTTGGCGGGAATGGCTTTCTGGATTTTTTCCAGAACGTCAAAGTGCAGACCCTGTTTTCCAGAGAACTTGAACGCGCCGTGGCTGGTGCCGATAGCAACCGCGAGGGAGTCGCAGCCGGAACGTTCGATGAATTCAGCGGCGGTGCTGGGGTCGGTCAGTTTGACGTCGGCGACGATGTCTTCTTCGACTCCGCCGAGCTGTCCGAGTTCAGCTTCAACGACGATGCCCTTGTCGTGGGCGCGATCGACAACGCGGCGAGTGATTTCGATGTTCTTTTCGAATTCTTCAGCCGAGGCGTCAATCATAACGGAGGAATAGAAACCGCTGTCGATGCAGTCGTAGCAGGCTTCTTCGTTGCCGTGATCCAGGTGAACGGCGAAGATGGCTTCCGGGAAAACCAGTTCCGCAGAACGAATCAGACCTTCCAGGAATCGCTTGTCTGTATAGGAACGAGCGCCTTTGGAAATCTGGATGATAAACGGAGCGCTTTTAGAAGCGTCGCTTGGATCTTCGTTCTTGGCGGACTTGCCAAGGTTGCCGCGGAACAGACCGACGATCTGTTCGAGGTTATTGATGTTGTAAGCGCCGATAGCGTATTTGCCGTAGGCATGCTTAAACAGTTCGGTGGTGGTTACGATCATCTCGATTAATCCTTCTGCGAGGTTGACTCGCAATAAAGTAAGGAACAAGCCGCGGCGACAATACGCTTCGCCTGACCGCCCCTTGATACAGTAAATTTACTGCTCCATATTATATATGCTTTTCTTGAATTGTCAAGTGGATGAAATAATTTATCAATTGTGTTCGATTAAATTGACAATATTTATTTGTTGAGAAGCTTTGGGTCAAC
>CACXSS010000025.1:0-46883 GCA_902770245.1 uncultured Planctomycetota bacterium
GGTTTATTTAGGGTCTATTAAGTCCCACACGGAAAACACGGATGAGACGGATTCACACCGATTGTTTATTTTTCATACTTGCATTATTGGCAAGACTTGTTTCCCTTTGTATTTTTAATAAATGTATTTTTGTCGATAATTTATGAACTTAAATTAACCAATCGGTGAATATCCGTTTAATCCGTCAAATCCGTGTACGGACTGACCTGCTCAAAAACTGTTAGGTACGCAGTTACCGGATGAACCATTTTTCTACTTGAAATTTCCCCAAAAAAGAGCTATATAAGCTCACAGCCGCCAACTTCCAGATTGAGTCTAAATTCCCTTGCCCAATTCTCGCGCATCGTCAACGAATTTTGTATCGTTGACGGTTCCTTTTTCGTAAACGCCGTCGGCGCAGACCATGCCGCATTCTTCGCTGCCTTCATAGCAGGCGAGGAACCCGCGCAGAGGAGCCAATACGAGGTCGAACATCTTGCGGTTGGTTTCCGCCATGGTAAGAATGTAGTAGTACTTCTTGTTCGTCAGCTGGGGATAAATGACAACCGTGCGGTCAAAGAGCGCTTTGAGCTGAGCGGAAATCGAAAAGAAATAAACGGGCGACGCCAGAACGATAACGTCTGCCGCCATCATCTTGTCGATAACGCTCTGCGCGTCGTCCTTGATTGCGCATTTACCCGTCTTTTGACAGGCGTAACAACCGGTGCAGTACCCGATATTCAAGTCGGCAATACGCACGATTTCAACGTCGGCGCCCTTTTCGCGCGCGCCTTCGGCAAACGCGTTACAGAGGATGTCGGAATTCCCGCCTTTTCGCGGCGAGGACGAAATAACCAATACTTTTTTACTCATTACCTGACTCCTTTTTTCTGTTTGTTAAAAATGTTTCGTTACATACAAATGACGCGTTACGGAATGTTTCTCTTGGTTGTCATTCGTTTGCGTTGAAATCCCCCGTGGTAAAAGCACCCGGCTCAATCTTGCTTTCCCATTACTTGTAGTTCCGGATTCGGACGTCGATGGACGTACCCTTGAGAAGGTCAGCGACTCGCTTGACAGGCGTTTCGGAATAGTGGTACGGGAAAAGCGTCTTCGGCTTTATCGTTTTCGCCGCTTTGGCGACCTGTTCCGGGGTCATTGTGTACGGCTGATTGCAGGGCAGAAAAGCTACGTCGATATCCTTCAGAGCCGCCATTTCGGGAATGTCCTCCGTGTCGCCGACAATGTAGATGCGAAGTCCGTCGATAGTCAGCACGTAGCCGTTGTCGCGTCCTTTGGGATGGAACTGCGTATGCCCGGGCGTCGTGTTGTAGGCGGGGACGGCGTCAAGCTGGATGTCCTTGGCAATCTTGCGGCTATCGCCGTTTTTGAGAGCAATGCCTGAACCGAGTTTCTTCTCAACGGCGGGATTGACGATAATCTGAGTTCCTTTCTTCGTGAGCGCGGCGATGGCGCTGGGGTCAAAGTGATCGAAATGCTCGTGCGTAACGAGAATGACGTCCGCCTTCGGAAATGCCGAGTAGTCCGTCTTAGGTTCGTACTGTGCGACGGGATCGACCTGAATTTCAAGTCCGTCGTACTGGATTCGCAGGCTGGCGTGCTTGATAGCGGTAATTGTTACCGTTTTACCGCTTTTTGTCTTGAACTCGTCCGTCTGAAAATTGCCGGACGCGAAACATCCTGTTGTGAATGAAATTGTCATAACAATTACTGCAAAAAAGGGTAGCGCTTTCATGGTGATTTTCCTTTAAGGTTTATCTTGGGTGGTGGACGCCTCACGCGAAGGTTTATTGTGAGAGGGTTTGCCTCACGCAAAGTTCGCAAAGTTTGCAAAGTGTTTTGGAAAGGATTGCCTCACGCAAAGTTCGCAAAGTCCGCGAAGTATTTTTGGAAAGGATTGCCTCACGCAAAGTTCGCAAAGTCCGCGAAGTATTTTGGAAAGGTTTATCTCACGCAAAGTTCGCAAAGTCCGCGAAGTATTTATAGGTTGTTTACAATGCGTTCTATTCCGTCTTGGAGGGATGGCATACCAAAGTTTATGACGAATCCGAGACGTTTGTCAAGGAAGCGAAGGTAGGTGAGACATTGCTTGGCGAATACAGGTTCATTCCGGTTGACAGATTTCAACTCAACAATGACAGCCTCGTCCACCAACAGATCAACACGAAACATATTTTCATACGTGATCTCGTTGAATGTTAGTCCACAAGTCTTCTCCTCTTCGACACTATGACCAAGTCGTCGTAGTTCCGCCGCAAGGATAACGCGATACGCTTTTTCGAGCAATCCACTCCCAAACTGCGTATGAATCGCAAACGCAGTATCCAGAATGTCTTTCCCTATCTTCTCTATATCCATATTAATTATCCACTACCAAACCTTTGCGACCTTTGAAAGCAGCAAGGACTTACCAGTTTTTAAAACTTTGCGAACTTTGCGGACTTTGCGTGAGACCTCTTAGTCTGTACCTCTAAACTTTGCGTGTTTTTCTCTCCGCCAGCCGCTTGGGTGGCTTCGTTATTTCATTTCGAATTGTTCAATCGTAAACTTGCCAGCGTCGTTCATGATGCCGCCGTACTTGACGAACGGTTCAGACTTCATGTGAGCGTCAAGCGCGGCTTTGTCGCGCCACGTCTCGCAGAAGAACAGAATGTCAGGGCGAGTTCCGCTTACGAAGACGTCGTAAGCAACGCAGCCGTCCTGCTTGACAGATTCCGCGACAAGTTCCTTGGCAGCTCTAAACGCTTCGTCAAGACGTCCGTCTTTAGCCTCATAAAAACAGTTAATTCTAATCATGGTTATTTCCTTTCATGTACGAGTTGTGATAGAATGGAAGGCGGTAATGAAGTGAGCGTAGCGAACGTAATTACGCATTCGCCGTCAGGCGAACAAACATTTAAGCGTAATTTCGTTTGTTTCGTATAATTCCGGGGGCTAACGCACCCCGGCTAGCCACAATTTATCATTTTAATTCTTTTTCCAGCGCTCTTGCCAGCTGGTCTGGGCAGGATGTGCCGTTGTTGCATTGAATTCCCTTGAGCAAGCCGATAACTTCTTCCACCTTGCGTCCGATAACGAGTTTGGCAACGCCTTGCGTGTTGCCGGTGCACCCGCCGATGAACCGGCATGCTGTTACAACGCCGTTTTCGACCTCGTATTCAATACCCGTCGAACAGGTTCCGCGCGTTTGATAATACTTCATTGTTACTTTCTCCTTAAAATATGTAAGTCCATCGATAAATCCTTCAGCGGCTTCCGCTTGGGAACCGTCTGGACAAAAAACATTTTGACATGTATTGAATTATACTAAAGATCAAACAATAAGCAAGAGGGCGAAAGATTTTTGAAATAAAATAAACCTTGTTGACAACGTCGTGAAAGATGAGTATAATAATGATACGTAGTTTTTATCCACTTGAAACCCACTTGCAACTTAAATCATTATGAACAGACGTGAATTTGGAAGTCGATTGTTTCAGATAACCGGGGCGGGAGTCGCCGCGGGGACGTTTTTCTCTGCTCCGTACGTATTCGGAAACGATTCGGACGAGTCCGTCGCCGTTTCCCAGTCGGAAATGGAATCAATCTATGAGGAAATCAAAACGCCGTACAAGTACGGGATTATTCTGGATAAGCTCAACGGTCAGCTGGTTGACTGCCCGGCGATTTTCCGAAAAGACGGCGTCTGGTTTATGATATTCATTTCCATGACAGCCGGAACCGGTTACGAAACGTTTCTCGCCAAAAGCGACGATTTGATCAAATGGGAATACCTCGGTCCGATTATGACGTTCCCCAAAACGGGCTGGGACGCCTGGCAGGTTGCCGGATACCCGTCTTTAATCGATACCGATTGGGGCGGCTCCGCTGAAATTCAGAAGTACGACGACCGGTACTGGCTGACGTATTTGGGCGGACATCGCAAAGGATACGAACCCGATCCCCTTTCGATGGGCGTTGCTTATACAGACGATCCGACTGCCGCCAAAGAGTGGACGCGGTACGAGAAGAACCCGATTTTCTCTCCGAAAGACGAAACCGCCCGCTGGTTTGAAAAAACGACGCTGTACAAGAGTACGGTGATTTGGGACAAGGAGCAAACCCTCGGCGCGCCGTTTGTGATGTACTATAACGCCAAAGGCAAAGGCGCCGAACGAATCGGCATGGCGATTTCAAAAGACATGCGAAACTGGACGCGATACGGCGCTGACCCGGTTATCGACAACCAGCGAGGCATCTCCGGTGACCCGCAAATTGTGAAAATCGGGGACTGCTGGGTCATGTTCTACTTCGGCGCGTTCTGGAAGCCCAAAGCGTTCGACACGTTCGCCGTTTCAAAAGACCTGGTGCATTGGACGAAATGGACGGGGACGGATTTAATCGCTCCCTCCGAACCGTGGGACGCGACCTACGCCCACAAACCGTGGTGCGTTAAAGTCGACGGCGTCGTATATCATTTCTACTGCGCTGTCGGCAACCGCGGAAGAGCTATTGCGTTGGCGACGTCGAAGAAACTGTAGGGAGTAGGAAATGGGGAATAGGGAATAGTACTTCGCCTACGGCGAATTTAAAATACTACTCCCTACTCCCTATTCCCTATTCTCTAACTATTTCCAGCGACCATTCCAGCGTTTCGAGCATTTCGTCGAGGTTCGCCCATTCTGTAACAGCGTGCGGGTTGTGGGAGCCGGCGGTCAGGTTGGGAGTGGGAAGTCCCATTTCCGTCAGGCGAGAACCGTCTGTTCCGCCGCGGACGATTTGTCGAAACGCAGTTCTGCCCAGTCTCTCTAATGCGGCGCAGGCTCGGTCGACAGCTTCCGGACGCTCTCTTAGTCCGTCGCCCATGTTGCGGTACTGGGATACCGTTTCGACGTCTGCTTTCATGCCGGGGAAGGGTTCGATAGCCTTGGCGGCAAGCTCTTTGAGCCAGTCGGCGAAAACGGCAAGCTGGGGCGTGTCGAAAGCGCGGAGAATCAGCCGGACAACCGTCTTTTCACAGTTGCCGGAGATGTCAATCGGGTGAACGAACGGTTCTCGATTTTCCGTCGTTTCCGGGCTTACGCCGTCTTTGGGCAGCAGGTCAATAAAGGCAGACGCGCCTTTAATCGCGTTGACCAGTTTCCCTTTTCCGATTGACGGATGAATGTTGACGCCGTGGAATGTAACAATTGCCATGTCGGCGGAGAAGGTTTCGACGTCGATGCCGTTGGTTCCTTCGGAATCGAGCGTATAGGCGAAATCGCACTTGAACCTGTCCAGCTCGATGTGGTCTGCGCCTCTGCCGATTTCCTCGTCAACGGAAAAGCACAGACGAATCGTTCCGTGGGGAAAGTCCGGGTTGTCGAGCAGGAACTTCGCCATTTCCATCATGACGGCAACGCCGGTTTTGTCGTCGCCGCCCAAAAGCGTCGTCCCGTCTGTTACAATAATCGTCTTGCCAACAGCGTGGGCGAGTTCGCTGTTTTCGCTGAATGCAATCGTTTTTCCAGAATCGCCAAGGACGATGTCTGAGCCGTCGTAATTCTCGATTACGCGAGGATGAACCGGTCCCGTCGGGACGTCCGGCGCGGTGTCGACGTGAGCGCAAAATCCGATTGTCGGACAGGGTTTGTCGACGTTGGATTCAATCGTTGCGTAGACGACGCCAAACTCTGACAGGAAGACGTCATTAATTCCCAAATCCTTGAGTTGATGGTATAGCAACCGGGAAAGGTTGAGCTGACGTTCCGTGCTGGGCGCGGACGTCGAGTCGTCACATGACCCGGTGTCAATTTTAGCATACTGCAAAAATCGTTCCAGCAAGCTGGTGCGAGTTTCAGCGGAAAAACTCATTTTTGAGCCTCCTTGACGCGGACGAAGCCCATGTGGAGTTCGTAAAGAATCTGATCGAACATCTTTTCTTCTTCGTCGGTTTTGTTTCCCTTGGTCTTTTTGTCGAGGATTTCGACGAGGGTAATAAAATGTTGCGCCAAAGGCAGATTGACTTCAATCTTTTCCTGTCCGGGCATGTTCAGAATTCCCATGGCAACCATCGCTTGAGTGGCAAGCATGGAAACAAGCGTCTGCAAGCTCGCTTCGGGTAATTGTTCGTTTGACATATTAGTGGGTTCCTTTCTTTAAAGTATTAACATAGTGATTTTGAGTTAGGAATGAGGAGTGAGGAGTGAGGAGTTGACGCAAAGCGCCTCACAAAATCTTCTCTCTGCTCATTCCAATTAATATTGAACCGCTATGCGGTTCTTCCG
This sequence comes from uncultured Planctomycetota bacterium, assembly GCA_902770245.1. GTDB lineage: Bacteria > Planctomycetota > Planctomycetia > Pirellulales > Thermoguttaceae > RUG11551. The sequence goes on from CACXSS010000025.1 coordinate 6,246, forward strand.
GGGGCTTACGCACCCCGGCTCGCCGATTCGCAACTCTCCACAACGCTGACTACTCTGCCCTTCTCCAAAACCGTTGTAATTGTATCGCCAGCGGACAACTCGTCGGCGGATCGGACAACGACGTTCCGATTATTGAGCGTAACGGAATAACCTCTTGCGAGGGTGTTGAGGGGAGATAGCGACTCGACTTTTGCCGCAGTCTTTTCCAGCTGCGCCGTTTTGTCTTTGACACAGGCGTCTGCCGACCGACAAAGCCGTTTTTCCAGTTCGTCCAGCTGCTGCGCTCTGAACAGAACTCCGTCTAACGGATTGGTAAACGCCCGGCGGGATTCGATATTCTCAAGCCATCGTGAAGCAAGCTGAAACCGGCTGTTGAGAGCTGATTTCAACTGCGCGGCGTACTGACGCAAGCGCTGCTGCATTGCCGTCGTGTCGGGGGAAACCCGCTGGGCGGCGTCGGTAGGCGTCAAGGCGCGAACGTCTGCGGCAAAGTCTGAAAGCGTAACGTCGACTTCATGTCCGATGGCGGAAACGACTGGAATCCTAGACGCGACTATCGCTCGAACGACGATTTCTTCATTGAACGTCCAGAGGTCTTCCGGCGATCCGCCGCCGCGCGTTACAACGATTACGTCGACCGGGTCGTTCATTCGGTTAAGGGTTTGTATTTGAGCGACAACTTCCCGGCTGGCGCCCTCGCCCTGCATTTTCGCCGGGGCGATAAGAACGTTAAGTCCTTTCCAGCGCAGACGCAGCGTTTCCAAAAAATCGTGCAGCGCCGCTGTTCCAATTCCTGTAACAACGCCAATTCGTCGAATGTCTCGTGGAATCGGTCGTTTGCGCCGGTCGTCGAACAGTCCTTCTTCCGACAGCTTTTTGAACAGAAGTCGATATTCTCGCTGAAGACGCCCTTCTCCCCGCGGTTCCGCATGGTCGATAATAAGCTGATACCGACCGGTGGGAGGGTAGACGTCAATTCGTCCGCGGCAGAGAATTTCCATGCCGTCTTGAAGGTCAAAATTGATTTTAGACGCTGTCGACCGCCACAAGACCGCGCCGACAACGCTTGTTCCGTCGCCGTCTTTGAGCGACAAATAAACGTGTCCGGCGGAAGAGCGGGACAAACCGGAGACTTCGCCGCAAACCCAAATGTTGGACAGCTCGCGACTCAAGACGTTTTTGATAATTTCGTTGAGTTGAGTTACAGAAAGAACGGATGGGTTTTGACTTTCTTTCATTCTTCGCTTTCTGTAACAGATCCCATTTGTTCAAGAAAATCGACAGCAGGAGGAAAACCCGCGTCGGCGGCTTTACGAAGCCATTCCATAGCCTCCTGTTCATCCGGTTCCAGACATTCGCCTTTAGCATACCAGAGAGCCAAATTGAACATAGCTTCTGGAAACCCGTTTTCAGCGGATTCCAGCCACCAGTGCATTGCAATCATGGGATTTTTTTCAATGCCAATGCCGTGCAGATACATATATCCCATCTGATTTTGCGATGCGGCGTGCCCATGCTGGGCGGCGACTTCAAACCATTTCCTGGCAGCGTCGTCCGTTTGCGGAACTCCGCGACCTTCCAGATACAGACGCCCTAACGCAAACTGAGCGTCGCCGTCCGCCTGCTGCGCCGCTTTAAAAAACCATTGAGCCGCCGTTTGCGGGTTTTGCTCAACGCCCAAACCGCTGTTGTAACAAACGCCCAGGTCGTACTGAGCCATCGGAACGCCTTGATTCGCCAGTTTTGTTAATTTTTCTATATCCGGCGAATCGCCAATCATCGGCGTAGAATAGGAAGAATAAATATCCTCGGAAGAACAGCGCTCGCAACTATGATCGTGACGCTCGTCATGACAATGCCCGCAGGAGCAGCCCTCTGGATGATTATGATTATGACCTGTACATCCATGAGAGCGCTCTGCGCTGGTTTCGTCACTCTTAAGCGTCTTTTTTTTACTCATTCGTTCTGACGATTAATTGAATCAGAAGGAGTTGTCTGGAATTGGGTATCCGTCCCCGGAAGACAGCAGACGATCGAAAACGCCGTAGTCCTGAGCGGTCTGAATAATGTCTGACAACCAATGTACAGAGCCGTCTGCAAAACAGGTGTACACGCCGCCAGCATGCATTGAACGCGTTGTCGCCTGGGTGTTGGAAGTCATTCTGGCTGGCATTTTCAAATCGAACAATTCTTCGCTGGAAAAATCCAACGATGCGAAAATCTGATCGCCATAACCAGACTTGTTATTCTTGTCTTTAGCGTTGGGACCTTTGTCATTTCCGTTAACTCGGGATGAAAGGTTTGTTCCTTCGTCCCAGCCGCAGGCGGCAATTGCGCTGGCTCCAGGACCGCCCAAGCACCATGTTCCACGAGGATCGCTGGACGTTACGCCTGCCCGAAGTTCAGCCAGAAGTATAGTATTGCTGGCGCCGTCAGAAATGTCTGTAGCTCTCAAGGATTCTCCTGGTCCCATTACGCCGCGGTTGCTGGGAACAGACCAGTTGCTTCCATAAAGATACTTGGGCTGCTTAAGTCCCATATTTGCTCCGTAATTGCAGCGAGAAGCGGTAAACGACGATTTCTTCGATTCATATATAACTCTGTTAGCAACCGCGTCTGACGGGCAAAGCATAGTCGGCATGATGGTTTCACGACACGACTTCATTGTTATAGCGCTGTCTTGAGAACTGGTAACCGTTTTATCAATAGTGTTTACAACCTTTGTACTGTAAGCGCTTCCTGATTTAAGACGATTGGGACGCATCAAGTTATAAATGTTGTCGTACAAGGCTCCCTGATCCATATTGGGCAGAATACGAACGATCCAGTTTTCCAAAATTCCTGTTTCGTTCGGCGCGTCATAGTTTGAAGCAGTGGCAAAGTTCATTGCCGGAGGGAACGCTTTGTTAAGCTGTTCATAACCTAAAGCGGCAAGAGCCATTTGCTTGATGTTGTTTGAACACGTTGATCTTCGGGCGGATTCACGCGCAGAATTGACTGCCGGAAGAAGCAAACCAATCAACACGCCCATAATTGCAATGACAACCAGCAGTTCCACCAAAGTAAAGGCGCTTTTATTTCTCATAACGTTCATTTTGTTATTGCAAGTCATGCCAGACTCCTTTTAGTTTTATTTATATTAAAAATCTGCATTGGAGATTGAAAAGCCGTCACAGGGCAGGAGCAACTTGTCCCATACGCCCAAATTGGTTTCGCTTGTTCCGACAGAAACTTCGTCCGTAATCCAGTGAACAGAGCCGTCGCAGAACGCCGTCTGAACTCCGCCAGGATGAGTGGAACGCGAAGTTGCCTGAGCGTTCCATTTCAAGGCGGTATCGCCATTACTGCACTCCATGCCAAGAGTAACCAAATCGTCGTAATCAAAAAATTGATCAATTTTTTCACAACCATAAATGTCGTCTGCAGCATTGTTCTTTGAATTCGGACCTCTACAGTCGCCCATGTACCCACATGCGGCAATAGCGCTTGGACCGGGGCCGCCTAAAGACCACGTACCGCGTGGGTCGCATGAAGCAACGCCAGCGCGCAGTTCTGCCACCATAATCGTATTGCTGGCGCCGTCAATTATTTCTTCTGTTTTCATACATTTTCCCGGTCCCATTACGCCGTGTTTTAAATTATTGCTCCATCCACTGTAAAGGTTATATGCATAATCCAGCCCCATATTAGCTCCGTAATTGCATCGAGCGCCGGTAAAGCCGCTTCCCTTGGCAGACTCGAATTTAATTCGATTGTTTCCGTCAGACGGACACAGGAATGAAGGAATCTCCGTTTCTCGGCAGCTTTTCATCGTAATGTTTGAATCCATTTTGGATGTAGCGCTGTTCGATTCAACGTTAATCCCGCTTTGTTTGAGCATGCCGTTGATTTCGTTAAACAACGCCTGCTGACCAACGTACGGCAAAACAAGAATAATCCAGTTGGCGCGAACATTGGCTTCTTTCAAGTATTTTGAATTATCTGTATTACTGGTGAAATTGCTTGCCGGTGGAAGAATTTGATACGTGTCTTGATAGGAAAGACATGCCAGAGCCATCTGTTTGATATTGTTGCTGCACTGCATCTTTCGAGCGGATTCGCGCGCCGCGTTGATTGCCGGAAGCAACATCGCAATCAACACGCCCATGATTGCGATAACAACAAGTAATTCTACCAGCGTAAAGGCGTAACGACAAGCGTTCGCCTGGAATTGTTTACAATTTGATTTAATGCTCATTTTATAACGGTTCATGATTAGTCTCTCTGAATAGCGCTTAAAAAATAGCGATTGCGTTTTTGTAATGAAAAAACAAAGCTTTCCACAAAGCGAATCTGTTGTTAGTACATATCGGCTTTAATTGTTTGCTGATCGTTGGAAAGAATCAGCTTGTCCCAAACGGTCATGTATTGAGCTCGCGTGTTAAGGTTTTTAATATTGTCTTCACTCTGATCGCCAGCGCACTGGACGGAGTCTGAAATCCAGTGGACAGAAGCGTCGCAAAACGCGGTTTGAACGCCGCCAGCATGAGACGAACGCGCAGTTGCCTGGTCGCCGCCAGACGAGCTGGTGTAACAGGGCATTTTCAAACGCGGTTTACAGTTATCGCTATTGCAGCCCCATGTGTCGTCGGAATTGGTAATTAAGCAGTTTGGTCCAGGGTCGTCTCCATACCAGGCATTGCACGCCGTAATACTGGAGCCTGGAATTCCGATCGCCCAAACGCCGCGGGAGTCGACGCTGTTCATGCCGGCGCGCAATTCGCTAAGTAAAATTGTATTAGATGCGCCATCGCGAACGTCTGCCTGACCAATACTGCGGTGTATTCCGGAAACGCCGCGGTTGTGAGTATACCCCCAGGCTCTGGCTCCATCGTTATTAAAAGGATAAACTCTGGCAAATCGCGCTCCCATGTTAATGCCGTAGTTGCCGCGAGCGTATTCGCGACCGCTGCCGTTAGACGGAGCAAACTTGTTTCGGTTTGAAACGTCAGTTGGACACAGCATAGACGCTAACGTCGTATTGGTACATTCCATAATGCTAATTTCGCGGCCGTTTGCCAACTTCGTCGTTAACGAGGTGTTAGCAATGTCTTTATTGGCGTTTGCTTTATTTTTATCGTTGAAAAGAGCTTCAATATCGTTATAAAGCCCCAGCTGGTCCAACTGGGGAAGAATGAGCATAACCCAGTTCTCACGAATTCCTGCGGTTGTCAAGCCGTTGGCAACGTTAATGTTTGGCAGAACTTCCACTGCAGGAGGAAAAACTTTATACGTGCTGTCGTACGTAACGCACGCCATTGCCAGCTGTTTGATATTGTTGCCGCACTGCAAACGACGCGCTGACTCGCGAGCAGATTGAACTGCCGGGAGCATGAGCGACATCAAAATGCCGATAATTGTAATAACAACAAGCAATTCAACGAGCGTAAAGCCGCGACTGCGCATTGTTGAGCGCTGTAAATTGCGAGAAAACATGTATTTGTCTCCTTAAAAGTTAAACTGCCAGTTCAAATGCAGTGTAGTTCTTGCCCTAACTACCTAATACAATCTTTTTTATCGCTTAATAATTACTCAATGATATTATCCACTATTTTAGAGTTAATTTAAAGGGGGACTGTTTCTATTTTTCGGAAATTTTTACGATTTTTTCGAAAAATAGGCATTCAGGAGCGCTCGATTTTTGAAAAAAAAAAAAAAAAATAACGTTAACCAGCTTCCAAAACTGATAAGCGCTCCTATGTACACGCTTTGGGGGAAGAACTGAAATTCTGCCGTCCAGGCGTTGGAGCTGGGCGTTTTAAGCCCCAAAAACATCCCGTCGGATTGATAAACCGGAACGGAAATTGTCGTCGGTTTTCCATCTGACGACGTTCCTGTGAGCGTCGCTTTCCAGCCGGGATAATAAACAACAGGAATTTTTGTTTTGGAGTTGGAATTAATTGCTGCTGAAAAACGGTTTGTTCCATGCCACGTTATTGACGATTTGAAATTGTCCAAACATTCGTGTTCATCAGCATTCTGATTTATATTAACATTATAATTGACGTTTTCCTGAATAGCTATCCTCTTCCCGTCAAATGACATGATTTGTTCACAGAGTTCTTTTTCAGCCGCGCTGCCGCGCCCTGCTCCGTCTCGCAGAAACTGAGCGTAGTTTTTCAGCATAAACGTCCCGCCGTACCGCATTGTTGTTGTATGCTGATATAAACCGTTGTAGGCATAAAACGAATCCCGGTTCCATTGCGCCAATTCTGATTCCCGATTGACAGAACTGGTTTCTCGAAACGCTGTCGGCAGCCAGTTGTTTCCCTGTAAACAAATTCGTCGGCAGGGCGAAGACCATTCCACCGCTTTTGAGTCAAAAATCGACGCAGGAATTGGCGTTAAGAGCCGCTGTGAGTAGACCGACAAGTCCAAAAGAACAAAAACAAGGATAATCGCTGCGCTGAGCTGGCGGCTGCTTTGATTCTTCAACAAGCTGCAAATGGCAAAGAGCAAAAACGCCGATGCGAATTGCAGGGCAAAGGTTGAAATGTCTTTTGATTCCCCTTGATACGGTCCATATTGAACATGGGTCAGCCCATCTGTAATTAGAGGAAGAACAGTCGGAGCGGCAAAATGCCATGCAATTATGGCAATTGCCGTTACGCCCAGACAGACGGTAATTCGGTATCGAAATTGGGAATCCGCCCAAAGACGATCCCAACCGTAGGCGGATAAAACGCTTATTCCCATTGCGGCAACGGTCAGCCATTTTGCCGGATAGCGAAACATGCTGTATCCGGGGAAAATCGATGTCAAAAGCCAATACAGCCCGCCCCAACCGGAAGAAATGTTTTGAGTGTAGTCTGTTCCTGACCAGAATCCGATTGTATGAATCAAATATCCAACAGACAATCGCCCCATTGACGCCACCAGAGCGAAAACGACGATCCAGCTTATCCAAATGCGGCGGCTGTTGGAACGATAAAAAGTCAAACTCAGACATGCCAGGAAAAACGGGACCGTTCCCATGTAAAGCGATGGAACCCAAAAGGCGACGTCCGAGCCGGGTAAAGCGTCAATCCAGCGCTGGTATATCGGAAATTGGCGTCCGTAGACTTCCGGAACTGCAAATTCCAGAACTCGCCATGGGGGGACGCTGAAAGCGTATCGCGTTTCTTCCGCCTTTATAGAATGGTTTGACTCGCTCCGATCGCTGTTAAACGTTAATTCCGCTGTCGGAAGAAGTTGAATTGCCGACAGAAGAAATCCACAAATCGCAATTCCAGCTAAAACCAAAACGGTATTGAAGATATAACGACTTTTTTCTGAAAACGCGTATGCTTTTGATTCTGTTTGTTTTGAGTTTTTCCGAGCTTTTAATATTAATATCAACGCTAAAAGCAGAGCCAGCATTCCCAGATGGTATGCCGTCTGAACGTCTCCGCCAAGAGTCATCAACGCCAAAACCATTCCCGATAAACAGACGTAAGACAATCGTCGGGTTCGCAATGCGCGTTCGACGCCATAAACTCCCAACGGGAGCCAGGCGGCTGAAACCAGATACGGCAGGTTCGAGTATTGGAATAAGACGACTCCTCCAAAGCCGTATGAAATCGCCGCGATTATGCCTGCGCCGACAGAACGTCCCCAGCGCCGAACGAGAAAGAACATTGTTCCCGCCGCCAGAACTGCATGTCCAATTATATACAGGTTAAACGCCAGCCACGCGGGAATTGGCAGCGCCAAAATCCAGCTTGGCGGATAGAATAGCGCTGTGGTCGGGTTCGCCGCAAGCGGAAATCCCAGATTCAGATACGGCGTCCAGAACGGAAGTTCTCCTGCCTGAAAGCAGCTGTGAAGATATAGAAATAGCGGGTAATAGAAGTGTGACGCGTCCCGATATCCGAGAACGTTTCCGGGATTAAAAAGCAAAGTGGAAAAGACAAACGCCGTCGTCAAAAGGACGATTGCCGTTACGATTGTATAAACGACAGCGTTCTGTTTATTCATGCCGTTCTACGTCTGCCAAGCCAGTTGACGGATTGGAGAACAACGGAAACAAACAAGCCGACCAACCCGGCGATAATCAACGATTTGCCCGGATTGACAACGGCGGTATTGTGCATGATTTGCGCCCCGAAAACCAGTCCGACGCCGCAAATGCTCATTCCAATGCTCAAACTCAACAACGGACGTCTGGCTGGGCGCTCCGAATCTCCTTTGGTCGTGTTGACGATTAATTTCGGAGTATAATCGTTTTTGGCTTCTTCTGTTGAGGTAGAAGGCGTTTCTTCAACTAATAAACGATTTAGCGTTTCGAGAGACGATTCTTCCGTATGCGGCGCATCCTGTTGAGAAAACGAAAACAGATCCTGCGGCATACAGTCGACGTCTTTCGAATTTGGCGAACAGCATTCTTCCTCGTCAATCGGATCGCTGCAATTGCCGTTCTCCGGAGACTGCCACTCATCAGAATTTACTTCTGCCTGGTAAATGCTTTGAGAATACAAGTCTGCCAACGGCGTTGGAAACGTCCGACCAGAAGGCGGCGTTTGAAACCTGCGAAACGGATCCGAAGAATCCTCATAGGAAGGAGCCTTCCATTTGGATTTCTTTTCCGAAGCGCGGCTTTCCGCATTCCAAATTCCTGAAAGATAGTCTTCTGCCCTGGAATCAATCCGAGAAATATCGTCTTCTAAATTCCAAGCATTCATTTGAGACCCTGTTAAACAGGAATTCCAATCGTCAGAATACATGCTATCAGCGCTCATTATACACCAAGCTTTCGTGATATAATTACTCTTTTATCTATCGACTATTGTAAGTATCGGAATTTTAGACGATAAACTATAGCGGTTCTAACGATTATTTCGGCAGACGACAATGCGATTTAAGCCAGAGAAATCCTTAACTGTCTTAATATATATAAGATTGGGGGCATTGGATAATATGGATAAGACTTGATCGTGAATTATTGGACTTAGTTCAAATAACAGCCAGCCGCCGGGGTTAAGTCTGCCAGGCGCCTGCGCCAGCATTTTTTCGATCAAATCCGTTCCCTTTTGACCGCTAAAGAGCGCAACCGCCGGCTCGAAATCGCGAACGGAGGCGTCCAGAGACGTTCGCTCTTCTTCCCCGATATACGGGGGGTTGCTGAGAATAAAATCAAATTTTTCTTCTGGCTTTATTGCAGAAAACAGATCCGAATATCGAAATTCGATTTGGTCGCTTACCTCGTGAGTTTGAGCGTTGAGTTTTGCCACCTCCAAAGCAGGCTGGGAAATATCGACAGCGACAAAACGACTTGAGGGCAGCTGTTTAGCCAACGTTATTGCGATAATTCCAGAACCTGTTCCGATATCAAGGATGTTCAGTTTGACGTCTTGCAGGGGGTTAGCGCGGGGAACGAATTTTATATACGTCTCTCCGGTTTGAGCATCTGTAATTGTGTCTTCAGACGACGGTTCCGAAGTTTCTTCCGATTCGATTTTCGTTTCTTTCGGTTCTCCCAACGCCTGCTTTTTAACTATATCCAGAGTTTCGACAATCAGATGTTCCGTCTCCGGACGAGGAATGAGCGTGTCTGGAGTAACCTTGAATGACAGTGAGTAGAATTCCTTTTCCCCGATCAAATAAGCCGTTGGCGTTCCAGCAGCGCGCCGTTTGACCAAATCCCGATACGTTGCCCGAACTTCGTCCGAAGCGGGTTCCATAAATCTGGTATAAAGCCCAATGCGATCGCACCCCATTGCCTTAGCCAGCAATATTTCCGCGTCCAGCCTGGGCGTATCAATCCTATGCTGGGCGAAATAGTCGGCTGTCCATTTTAATAAACGTCTAACAGTCCAAACGTCTTGTTCTTGTGGATCAGGCATTATGTCAGGCGATAAGGTTTTCTCAATTACTCAATTTTCCCAACAATCCAGTTTTCGCAGCCGGATTCTGTCAAAGATTCGCGAATGGCGTCCACGGAGCCGGGGTCGGCAATGACGACCATGCCCAGACCGCGGTTGAACACGCGCGCCATTTCGGCGTCTTCGACTTCGCCCAGTTTCTGCAGCCAGTTGAATAGAACCGGAACGGACCAAGAGCCTTCTTCAAAGACCGCTTTGAGTCCTTCGGGAATGATGCGGTCGACGTTTTCCTGCAAACCTCCGCCGGTAATGTGAGCCAAACCGTGAATGGACGGCGCAATCGCGTCGTTGTCCAGGAGTTTTCGAATCGGCTTGACGTAGATTTTTGTTGGCGTTAAAAGAGCTTCGCCAACGGTCTTTCCGAGTTCCTCAACGTAATCGGATACTTTCAATCCGGCGGCTTCAAAGACGATTTTTCTAACCAGAGAGAACCCGTTGGAATGCAGTCCGGAAGACGCGATTCCAATAGCAACGTCGCCCTTGACAATCTTTTTGCCGTCGATGATGTTCTTTTTGGAGGCAACGCCAACGCAGAATCCCGCCAAGTCGTATTCGCCCGGAGCGTAAAGATCCGGCATGATAGCGGTTTCCCCGCCAAGCAGCGCGCTGTTGGCTTGAACGCAGCCGTCGGTTATGCCGGAAACGATCTGTTCCAGCAACGTCGGGTTGTCTTTATCCATGGCAACGTAGTCAAGGAAGAACAGCGGTTCCGCGCCGCAGCAAATCGCATCGTTGACGCTCATGGCAACCAGGTCGATTCCGACGGTGTCGTGCTTGTCCATCATAGTAGCGACCTTGAGCTTCGTTCCGACGCCGTCCGTGCAGGAAATCAAGACCGGGTCTTCGTAGTTCCGACGCATCAGCGGAGAGTTGTAATCCAGAGAAAACAGCCCAGCAAACCCTTGCGGGAGTTTCATAACCCGGGGCGTGTTGGTCTTTTCCATCAATCCCGGCAGGCGTTTCATAGCCTGATTGTATACGTCCAAATCGAGTCCAGCGTCTTTGTAGGTTAATTTTGCCATGGCGAATAAAGTTGTTTCAAGTATCCAGCCGTCGGTGTTTAGCGAAGAGAATTCCAGGCTCTTCTATATATAGCTGTCAACTAAAAATCGACGTCTGATTAAATGTATTATCTCATAAAGCCAGAATCTTTCAAGGGCGGGGGAAAAGAGAAACGGAATAAAAAAACAAACTCTTTTCACCTAATTACAGCTATCAAAAAGAATCTCGAGCTTCCTAAAGTTTAAATCTTTACAAAATTTAATCTTTTTTTTCAATTAATCTGTTAATACCCAAAATATTTGCAACGTCTTCTAACAGTTGAATCGGATTATTGTCAGCATTATTTCTTACGTTATTTACCTCAGCCCATTGAGACAGATAGAAAGAGCTTGAATGACCATAATAACTGGACGTATTATGTTCCAGAAATTTTGAATGATCGTAATTTAGAACGCATCCGGTTCCAAGAGCGCGGCTTCCTGTTACCGTCTGAAAAACTTTCAATGCCGTATCTTCCGGATTAACCATTGAATTAATTGGCTTTTGAACGGCGTTCATTGCCAATAGAATATTTCTATTCATATTTTCAATAGCGGCGCCCAGTAAAACCGCGCTTTTGATTGATAAATTCCGGCGATACAACTGCGCCAAAATGCGGATGATAATATTGCCGCCAAGAGAATGACCTATCAAAATCAGATTCTGACGCTGGCTTGATGAGAGGTCGTTGGCAATCTTGTTTGCCAGGAGTTCCGCTGTTGGCTCAACGTCATCCAGTGCGTTTATCCAGCGTTGTGAAATGGAGCCTATGGTTCCCAGAGCTAAATTTAGCAATCCTCTCCAAGGATTTGAATCGTTAAACGCTTTTTCAACTCCTGACGAAACAACGGTATCCAGGTTAATACTATCCCCGTTTTGACATTCCCATGCAACGTTAACAATCTTCTCGGCGTTGGGGTAAATCGTTTGCAGCAGCTGAAGAGCCTTTTCCTGCGGATCGTCAGCGGAATACAAACCGGGAATATACCAAATAATCGGCGAATCGTTATTGTCAGTCATGGAATTAGAAGTAGGATGTTGATTTGACACAAGTAATATGTTATGGCGAAAAACGCTTTAAAACAGCGTACTGACAATTTGGCAGCAGACAGCCAGTTCGCGAGAAAAAGTCTTTATTCGGTATTGTCGGTAAGTCTGAGGGCGTCGGAATTGACGCCCTGTATACAGTCAAAAGGCGTTACAACTCCGTTTCCATATCGATGACTTTTTTGTACTTTTCGACTTCTGATTCGACAAATTCTCGAGTCAACTTGCAAATCACGTTTTTGTTTTTGTTGACAAACCCTCTTGTAAATTCAAGAAACCGGTCTGTAAATTTGGGAATAAAATCGTTTTTCCGGATCCTTTCAATTTCGCTGTCTATCAGCGCTGATTTGAACCAGGAAAAATCTGTTTTTTTAATAAAATCTTCAGTAGTTTTCTTCCCGAAAAGTGTGGTAACCGTTGATTTTAAGAGTCCATTGAGTGTTAAAAATGTCAACAAAACGTCTGTTACGGACGAACTCAAAGCCTGTGCGATTGTATCGCCCGCCCAAAAATCAGGATTTTGGGAAATAAACGAACTAACGTTAAACTTTATTGTTCCAAAAGAATAATCTTTAGGACTGATACCGCAATCCTTAAACCACTTTTTAAGTCTGTCCGGAATAACCAGGTCAAATTCCATGCCGTTATTTTCAAACAGCGGCTGCAAAATCTCTTTGATTTGTGCAGTATTGTTTTTAATGCTGTCCCTGATCTGCGACTCCATGTCGGAGATTTTTCCGCCGTTCTGGCGATATTGTTTCATTTCAGGCAATGCAAAGTCATTAAACAATTCATTCGCAATATCTTTGATTCTGTCGACATTTGTAAGCGAACCTTCAATCAACTCAACCTGAGAATTGATAAATTTATCTTTTTCATCCAGGAGTTTTTGGTATTTGTTTTCGGCGCCTCGTTTAATCACTGCATATTTTGCCAATCCCATGGAAATGGCGGCAAAAACATTTTCGCAATCTACAATTTGAGATTGCGGCAGGATTTCACTGCAAATATCGCGCGAGAAAGCCCATTTACTGCTTCCGCCCGCCAGGAGCGTTTTTTGAATGGAATTGAACGGGATGTTTTTCTCGACGAAACCTCGTCGGAGTTCGTCACGGAACCATCCAATAAGATCAATCGTTCCTGAAGTTGTAAACCGGGTGTTTTTCAAAGCCGTACTTATACGGGTGCGTTTCATGAATGACTCTGAGGGAGTGTACATTGTTGCGCGGCGCATAAACTCTTCCCAGGTCATGGACAAATGATACCGATTATCAAAGAACGGATCAAACGTTTCGTTACGATATTTTACGGTGAATTCCGAAAACTCCTCTTTGAGTTGACGGCTTTGCACCGTTCTAACATAGTAATCCTCATTATTGTCGATAAGAGACTGTTCTGTTTTTGTTTTGTCCGTTTTTTGGATCTGATCAAGTATCCACTCATAGAACAAATCGTCAAACAAACGTCCGCCCAAAAGCATATCGCCCCACGAATGGAGGATTTTACCTTTTTGCAAAATCGCACCGCCAAAATCAACAACCAGAACGCTGTCATTGATCATTGCCTCAACGGCTTCGTCTGAACATTCGTCCTGATAGGAACTCAGAGCGCCAAATGGTTCGTCCAACAATCGGATATTTCCGTATCCGGCTTCTCTTGCAATGTGAGCCAGACAGCGCTTGTAGGAGTCTGACGCTTCGCTTGGAACGCCAAAAATCACGTCCATTTCAAGAGGATTAAGCGTTTTATCATTTTGTTGATACAGCTTCAGCGCTTCTCGCAAAAAACAGATGGAGCTTTGCCTGGCGTCTTCGGAAATCTCGATATCCGGTTTGAAGTTGGTCGCAAGAACCATGCCGGCGTCCTGGATATCGTCATCGCTTGCTCCGCCATAATAATTGAGGGCTTTTTTACCAATGGCAATTTGTCCCTGACGAGAACCTTTGGTAAATCTCAAACATGCGGAATCAATTCCTTTATCGTTGTCTCCGCCGGAAAAGAAATTGCACGGAATTACGCTCCCGCCGATTGTTGTAACTGAAAAGTAGGTGTTGTTCGTTCCGAAATCAATCGCTAAGATTCTTTTCATTATTTTGCCTTTTAATTATAAGTTTGTAACGTAATCTGTAATTGCGATAATTAACGTTTGCGTCTTGCCGCGCCTTTTTGCTCAACGTTGCCATTGCGGATAATCGGTCGTTTGGTGATTTCAATTATATCTCCATCTTCTGGCGGCAGCCCAAAAATATCGTATTGGCTTTCCATGTCCTGCGACCACACCGCGGTTTCTTTTTGTGGCGGTTTAACAGGTTCAACAATGGGGGTAGGAGAACCGCCAGGCGGCGTTGTAGGACTGCCAGACTGCGTTGAAAGACCGCCAGGCTGAGGAGCATCTATCTGTCCAACAAATTTCATGGAACCGTCAGGAATCGGATAACCATATTCTTTAAACTTCAGCGCCATGTTGTGCAAAATAGGCGAGAGATTATGGATATCCGCTTCCCATAAATCACAGAAGTAATTATACACGTTTCTCATGTGCCCTGCTAAAGGCTCAGAACCTTCAATTAATTTTTGGAGGCGTTCAATTTTATTCAAAAGCGCCGCTTCCTGATCTTTCCATTGTTTCTCTGCATTTTGCCATTTTTCATCAAAAAGCATGTCAGACTGGTTTAAGCTGGAAACAAACAGAACAATGCCCTGAATCTGATCCAGATACAGCGGTTCCAGTTTTTGAAGATAATCTGCATAGTTGAACGCATTTTTGCGCTTTGTCATCATCAAAACCAGAATTGTTGCCAGGTATAAACACATTCTTTTGAAGAATGCGCCGCTGATCGATTTTTTAGAACCAAAGAAATTGATCGGTGAAATGTATTTGGCAAGCTGAAGAACCGTATCGACGCCCATAGCGGCAAAAACGGCTTTTTCGAGCCATTGACGATACTTTTCATTAGCCGTAATCCAAAAAATGCCAGAGGCGAAGACTGCCGCTCCGAACGTTGCGCCGATAAACGTGACAAAGCCGGACTGCCCGTCCATATTGGAGATCCTTGTAAAAAGTCCTGTCAGCATTGAACCGAGAACTGCTCCAATAACAACCAGAACGGCAATCGTCCATGCCGGAATTTCAAGTTGAATCTGACCTCCAACAGGGGCCTGGAATGGTCTGAAAAAATGGCTAATCAATTTGGAGAGATCTGTGGGCGCGCTTTTCTCTGGCGGGAACGCTTTTTTCATCCAGAATGAATTGGGGCTGCAAATGGATTCAACAAATTTTGGATGGAGAGAATTAGCCATCGCCTGAAGCTCTTCCTGGACAGGAATTGTATTAAGTCCGTCTGAAGAGGCAATCATTTTTTCCTTTAATGCGTCGACAAACGCTTGAGCCTGATTTTGAGCCTTCTCAACGGATTTTTCATAAAGCTCCGTACCTGGGCGGAAGCGTTCGCCATTTAAAATCGTCAGGTATTCAGACCATTGGCCTGTAGGGTCATCGCTCGCCTCTGGAGCGTCTTCAATTCCAGATACGCGGCCGGAAGCGCGAGACAATGCTGAAAACTGACTACGGACTTTTAAATAAATGACAAGAATAAACAGCGCAATTGCGATCCAAAACCAAATGGATTTAAATGGACTTTCCTCGGCGCTGTCCTGAGCGGTAGCCTGATTCGGTTGAGCCGCGGTATTCTCTGCGGGAGCCGGTTGAGTTGTCGATTGTGGAACCTGAGGGGGTTGAGTCGCCGCTGGTTGAACTGCGGTATTCTCTGTAGGAGCCGGTTGAGTTGTCGATTGTGGAACCTGAGGGGGTTGAGCCGGCGCTGGTTGAACTGGCACAGACGGGGCTTGTTCCTGATTTTGAACAGTCTGCTCTGTTGAAGTCGTCGGAGAAGGAGGCGTTACATCATCGTTTGCGATTCCTAAAGAGGCGCAGCATAAGCAAACCATGACAGCAGAAATAAACAACAGGAATAACTTGTGATTCATTTAAACGCTCCTTGTGAAATTAAATAACGACTATGATTTAGCGAAGACGCATGTATCTTAATATTGCCAACAAAAACGCTTGAAAGGTCTTATGGCAAACGCCATAAAGACTATTGTGGTTTATTTTAGTAAAACCGGAACGCTCAAGACGAACCTGATCGAAAAGAGCGAACCGGTTAAAAGTCATTTTAATTATGTATACATTCAAGTATACAATATATTAAACTGAATACTAGGCATTATCAATGAAATCATTGACGCTGTCCAGCAAGGTTCGAAGCGTGTTTCGGCTATTTTCCAGTTCTTCTTTTTTCTGTCGGGTTTCGAATTCACCCTGCTGGAGAACTGCCCGTGCGCTGTCGATGGTGTCTTTGACAGCCTGAATTTCATTATTCATACCAGCTTGAATGGCGTCTTGGATAGTTTGCGTTTTCTCAAAAACCGCTTGTCCAAGAGCCTTGCCATTCTCGTCAGCGTGAGATTGAATCTCGTTAGCAATGTTTTCAGCTGTTTTATCTTTAATCTTTTTTGTTACGCCTTTCATCGTAAACAAAGCCTGAATTCCGCCAGCTGTCAACAAAAGGGGAATGAGAATCAGGGGGTTAAAAATGCCTAAAACAGTAGCGCCGGCAATAATTGCAACACTGGGAATAAGGGATTTAAGCATTTCCTTATAACCCAGAGTGGCTCCAACCGCGGCTGAACCAACTCCACACAATAACAATCCGCCAGCAGCAGAAAGGACTCTTTCCATTACCCCAACTTCTCTGACGCCAACATTTTCGGATTCCCCTGTAATGGACAGCTTTGCATCCGAAATGTCATTGT
Source organism: uncultured Planctomycetota bacterium (assembly GCA_902770245.1). Taxonomy (GTDB): domain Bacteria; phylum Planctomycetota; class Planctomycetia; order Pirellulales; family Thermoguttaceae; genus RUG11551. The sequence continues at coordinate 23,048 of CACXSS010000025.1, forward strand.
AAAACTCTTCCAAATTGGTTTGGATGTCATTTCCCAAAGAATTAAGCCTTTCTTCAAGAAGGGGTTTGAAAGTGTTGTCTTCCCATTCCATCTGGGCTTTTTCCATGCATTGTCCAACATATTCAGAACATTCCTGAATAATAGCTTTTGCCTGTTCGGATGTCTTTGTCGTTGTGAAAAATTTAAGATCATTTTTCAACTCGTAACTATCAAGCCATTCCTTAATTCTTGTCGATTGGGCACGGAGAAAATCTTCAAAGCTATTTCCCGCATCATTTTTGATATCATTTCTGATTTTTTCAATCTTTTGGATTGTAAGATCCCGATTAAGTTCGGCATTTCTCAGCTGAGGTTCAGCGTTTTTCGCATTCTCTTCGAGTTGAGCAAGCGATTGGCTAAGCGTTTTTTCCTTGTTAGGAATGAAATCCAACAAGGCGTCATTAATAAACTTTCGAAGATCCTTCGACGGTTTAATCAGCTTAAGCCTGCCGCGGTTGTCAATGAGGAACGCGCTAAGGTTTTTCTCCAGTTCAACGAAACCGGATTCATTAAGTTTTTCGGCGTCTCCAGCAATTTTGGCGTCCAAAGCGTTTGCAGAAGAAACGAATTGAATTCCATTGGGCAATTCTGTTTTGCTGTCCAGTTTTTTATGAGCAAAGGATACAACGCGATCTCGTTCTGCCAGACGAACTTCATCAAAGCGGTTGCAAATAAAGAACAGGTCTTCATAGCCGTTGCGCCGCAGGGTGTTGTCAACGACATCCATTTCAGAAGCGGAAGCCAAGGCGCTGCAGGTCATAACAAAAATAATCGCGTCAGCCTGTCCGAGATAATCCGTAGTAACCTGAGTTCTGGATTTATGCTCGTTCAAACCGGGAGAGTCGATAATTTCAACATTGTTTTTCAGCAGTGGCAGCGGCCAGAACAGTTCTACTTTTTTGTACGGGGACTCAAAAACAGACTGCGCCTGATCTTTGCCAGGATCGGGAATGACAACAAATTCTTCGACCCGGTCAGCGGGAATTTCCATGGGTGGGATTTCACCTTCAGCCCGATGTGCGTCAACATGCTTTTGAACGTCGGGAGCAAGTTCGTATGGTGTGGATTCCGGAAATGGATTTGCAAAGTGTAGAACAGCTTTCTTTTCTGGTCCATACTTGACTTCGTTGATGACGGCGGTGCAGGGAATCGCGTAAGCGGGAAGAACGTCCTGCCCCAAAAGGGCATTAATGAAAGTACTTTTCCCACGCTTGAATTCTCCAATAATCAGAGTTTTGAAGGAATCGCCATCCAATTGGCTCAACGTCTTTTCCAGTTTTTGGACCTCGCCGGAAAGACCAAGGCTCTTTGCGATATTGAGCGCTTTGCCGATGTAATCGTGAAGTTTAGATTTTTTCTCGTTAAATGTTGTAAGCGGAGCGCTGATAACATCAATCGAATCAGTTGACATGGTTTATAATGCCTTTCGTTTGGGTTAAGGGTTGGAAAACAGGTATAACGTTAAAGTTATATGACAATTATAAATTGGGTTGTTGAACGTTAGTTAGCAGCAGCGTCTGAATCAATTTGCGTCTGGAAACGGTTTAGTATATCCAGATCAGCCTGTGTTGAATCCAATTTTTTACAAAGTTCGTTCAATTCTGCGTTTTCTCGTTCAATAATATTGTTTATAACAGTCTCATGTGACTGGTAGTAAATGTCCATCAAGCGTGCAACGCCATTTTGAGCGTTTGAACACGCCTCATCCAATACTTTTCGAATTCCTGGCATTAAAGCGTTTTGACACCAGAATGGAAATTGTTTTTTTAGCATTTCCCGCAACTCTTCGCGCATTTGCGTTGGATCGCCAAACATGTTTGTTAAGCGACTGACGCCGCGATGCGCCCAATCGCCCAAATTGTTTTTTAAAAAGTTGCCAACAGAGGCGCCGAATTCAGTTTGATTAAATACGCTATCGGAATAGGCCGCATCCAATTGTTGAAGCAGATCTCCGGTTTCATTATTGATTTTCATTGATAATGAATCTTGAGAATCCAGTTCTTTCATATCAAAGCTGGTATCAATATCTACGGATACAGATACGCTCAAATTGCGATATGCGTCGCTGAATTCCTGTTTAAATATTCCCAAAATCTTTTGCGCTTCCAGAAAAAAACGTTCCCGATATGGTTGTATCGCTTCTAATGATTCATGCCATATTGATTTACATTTTTCCTGAAATCCGGTTGTCGCAATCCAACGAACAGACTCTTTACTAGTTGCGTTATCTAAATCCTGCATGAGCTGACTATATTTATCATCAGCAACTTTCATAACTGCGGTTTGCCACCCCTCGTCCTGTTTGGCAATTCGATCGTTATACTCTTGAGTTTTCAGATTTAGCCATTCTTTAGGGTTTGCCAACTGTTTGGCAGACAAGAGGTCACGGCGTTTTTCAACTTCCTGTTGACGAGCGTTGACAATATTTGTCATCTGAGGCAGGATGCTGTTTTGTAAAATTTCCGTCAGTTTTTCGTTCAGAATGACGGCACGTCCCGATGAAAGCTTTTGCTGGAAAACATTTTCAAAATCTGAAAACATTTTTTTATAGAATACGTCCAACTCCGAATCCTCATGTTTTTCATTTGCAAATCTTGCGCTGACAGGAACAATCGCAGCCAGATTCCTGTGAGTTTCATTAGTCATGCGCGTATTTATAAAACTCATCTGCCGTGCCTGCTCTCGGGGGCGAATTCGATCAATTTGAGTTACAACGCCTATACAACGTTTTTGAATTGTTTCTAAATAGTCTCTGACAAAATTACAAAGCGTTTGAGAACATGGCGTTGTTGCAGGAATTATAACCAAAGCGGCATCACAGAATTTCTGAATAATATCCTGAGTTACCTGTGAATGACGGATATTGTTGGCATTAATGCCAGGGGTGTCAATAATAACCAGTCCATTTCGGAGAATGCGGTTCCGCAGATAAATCAGTACGCGATCTACAGAAGATGCGTAATTCTCATCCGCGGTATAGCGGTTAATAAATTCACGAACTGCAGGATCGTCCGGTTCCAGCGAAGAAGAATCATTATCGATGGGGATTTCGTCCTGAAGACGAAGTCGACGCCCGTCGTTAAACAGAATTTCGACGTCAAACTGAGAACCATAACAGATAAATGTTGGAGCGCAGGTCGTGCCTTGAAGAACGTCTTCTTTAAGAACGTCTTTATGTAAAAGAGCATTAATGAGCGTACTTTTACCGGATGAAAATTCGCCAGCAACGCCTAAATATAATTTTACGTCATTCCGTCGAGCAAGAAAGGAATCTACGATATCGCGTATTGGTCGCCATTGTGCATAAGTCCAGTCATATTTTTTTTCAAGCGTATTGAAATAATCAACAAACGGATCAAAATTCACAGTTTGTACTCCTTGGATACATTCGTGTATGAAATAATCCCGAAACGGAAATGCCTGATCAACTTCTGGTTAAACATGGGGAATGTCCGAATTTAACACTCAATGAGTTGACAGCGAATTCCTCACATAAAATTACGATTCCCATTAAATAGTAATTCAACTGGTGTGATATAAAATTAAAAGCTGGTCAAACCAGCAAATCAGGGTCTGACCAAAATCGGATAATGACTGAAATACAAAAGTCATTCATTTAACAGCATGTATTCTTCAATTAAATATATGCTGTTATGAACGTTGCAATCAAAAAGAATAATGGTTGTTTGGATCCTGAAAGTGGAATTTCAAAAATTAATAATTTTGATTCAAATGCTTCTCTATTATGATATTGACAAACATTTATCTGTAAATGGTTAAGTCAACAAAGAAGTCATTTTTAAATTATTATTTTACGTTCAATTATACATCTCCGTTACTAAAAGTCAAGGATTTTATCATTTTTTTTGCATATTTTCCTATAAAACAGAATAATCTTTATATAAAACAGAATAATATATCATTTGCCTGAATGTTGCCGCGAAAACAGCAGTTATAACCGGAACGTTCTCTGGTTGGTAATCGCAAATAATAAAAAAGTGGCTCTTCAAGAAATTAGCGCCCGTCTTGAAAATATGTCAAGACCGGGTATAATTCAGAACAGGTTTGTAATTGTCAGAGAATCTTCGTCTGGTCAAGACGAATAAACATTGTATTATGCCATGATTACTATTGATCAAACTTCCTGCGTTCGCTGCGGGGCGTGCGTTCGCGAATGTCCCGGGATTATTTTAGAACAGAATTCGGACGGCGTCGCTCAGGTTGTTTCAAGTCGGGAAAGCTGCTGTATTAAGTGTCAGCATTGCGTTGCGATTTGTCCTGCTGGCGCGGTAAGCGTAGACGGCGTTGGCGCAAACGACTGTTTGCCAAAAGGCGAACTCCCGTCTGAAGAACAAATGCTCAATCTGATTCGAATGCGCCGCAGTATTCGAAGCTGGTCTGACCGACCAATCGAACCGGAGACGATCGAACAACTTAAAAACGTTCTCAACTGGACGGCGACGGGCTGTAACGATCATTCGCTGCGGTTTGCGTTTGTTACCAGTCCCGCCATTTTTGACGAATTGAGAACCAAGATTTACGGGTTTATCAATCGACCGATTATTAACCGAATTCTTCGCTGGAAATTTAAGAAATTCCGCCATTATTTTGACGCCATGAAGAACGGAACGGACGTCATTTTCCGCAACGCGCCGGGAATGGTAATTGCGTTGATTCCGAAATCGGCTCCCTGCGCGGCGTTTGACCCGGTTATTGCTCTGTCTAACTTTGACTTGTACGCTCAAACTCTCGGCTTGGGAACGTGCTGGTGCGGGTTTGCCGAGGGCATTTTCAAACATCGTCCCAAGCTGGTCAGAGGGCTTGAGTTACCCAAGGGTTATCGCGTTGGGGCGGTTATGCTCTTTGGATATCCGTCCGCGCCGTATTTGCGTTCCACGGCTCAAAAACCGTTTGAAACGCAGCTGATTGATTGATATACATGCTCAAACCTTGCGCTTTGTTCTGTCGATTAACCGGTTCCGGTCCGGGAGCGTTGGCGACAACGGCTCTTTGGGGCGAGGGTGCGGCTGACGTTTTGGATTCCTGTTTTCATCCCAAGGGGAAAACGACGCCGCGGACAATGGATTTGTCAGCGGTTCTGTTTGGTCAGTTGATTGACCCGGAAGCTCCGGAGGAAACTGGAGAAGACGTTGTTGTCGCTCGAACGGACAAAACGGGATTTGTCATTCACGGACACGGCGGCGCCGCGGCTATCGCCAGAACTGCTCGGATTTTGTCCCAACTGGGAGCAAAAGAATCAGACGCCGACAATTGGCGTATTCATCAAAACGTCAGCGAGGAAAACCGGAAGATTCTGTCTATGCTGGAACAGGCTCCAACATATCGAACGGCGTCTATTCTGCTTGACCAGTATAACGGAGCTGGACGAAGAACGCGAGAAAGAATCGCTCAGCTTCGCGCTGACGGCAAAGAGGAACAGGCGCTGGTACTGGAAAAACGCTTCTATGAAACAAAAGCCGTTGCTCGCCATCTGCTCGTTCCGTGGAGAGTCGTGTTTATTGGACGTCCCAACGTTGGGAAGTCGTCTTTACTCAACGCGATTCTTGGTTATCAGCGTTCGATTGTCAACGCTCGACAAGGGACGACTCGCGATCTGGTTCACGCTCAAACGACAATTGACGGCTGGCTGTTTGAATTCGTTGACGCAGCAGGAATTCGAGAAACGACAGACGAACTGGAACGTGAGGGCGTCAGTCGCGCTAAAAATGCGGTTGCTGAGGCTGATTTGGTTGTTCGACTCTTTGATGAGAAGGATTCCATGGCGGAAATAGAAAGCGCCAGAGCCGCAGACTCTTTTCGTTCTGATGTCCCAACTATTGACGCATTGAACAAATGCGATTTAGATTCAGCGCCTCTAACGGACGAATCCGTTCTTCGCGTCAGCGCTGTTGAAGGAACAGGAATAGAAACGTTGCTTCAAACGATTGTTCAAACGCTCATTCCTGATCCTCCGCAGCCAGGCGACGGCATCTGGCTTAACGGTTAGCAATTGACAATTATTGGAACGCTTGCGTCAATTGCTAATTGATAATTGCAAATTGATAATTTCGAAATAAAAAATCCCTGTTTGCCGACCGAAAGCAAACAGGGACTTGTTTTTTAACAGGGCGAGGAGCGAAACCTCGCCAACGTCTGTTTTATCAATTCATCAGAAGTCGATTCGCAACGTTGCGTTGAGAGCGTTGACCGTCTTGTACTGATTGAAATAGGTGTTGTACTGGAAGTTAGCCGACATTCTCTGAGTGAGACGATAGTCAGCGGAGAACATGAGGTTTGCCCAATCGCGGCTACATCCGTTGCTTCGCATTTCAAAGTCTCCCATTGGGCTGTCAGTCATGGATGTACTTCCCATTACGTGGGTGTAGTAGACTGCCTGAGGATCGAGGAACTCGTGAGCGTATGCGCCGCCGAGGGTCAATCTCAAAATCTGCCAGTTGTTGCAGCCGACGATGAAGTCGCGGCTGACGCGAACGCCTAACTGACCTCTCAAGGAATGATAAGCCATGTCATAGCAGTACAGGTTCATGTGGGAAGGCATATCAACTCCGCCCAGGTTGGACGTTCCCTTTTCGGTGAAGTCGTCAATTGTAACGAAGGTGTACTGAAGCGAGGCGTACGGGTTGATAACAAATCCGTGCTTTTCGACGTACATCCAACCGCGTTCAATGTAGGCGGCGGCGGAAAGTCCGCTTGGATCGGCAGTGAAGTTGTTGTCAAACGATTGGGTGTTGTAGTAACGCTGAGCGTCGAGCGTGTTGTAGGTGAACGTTCCGTTCGCCAACCAGTAACCGCCCATGCAGTTAGCGTCCCATTTGGCATACAATCCAAAGGTGAAGTCGTCCGACTTAATTCTGGAGTAGGAATTGCCTTTAGCGGCGTTTGTGTGCCAGATATCCGAGGTGGAATATCCGAAGTACATGCCGAAGACTCTGCAGCAAATGTTCTTCCATTCAATTCCAACAGCCATGCCGGAGGATTCTTCATGGTATTTGGTGAAACCTTTCCAGTACAGTCCATCGCCATAGTTGCCAGTGAAGGAACCCCAGACGGATCGGCGCGGTTCGCAGTAACGCGGATACTTTCCACAAATTCGTCCGCCAAATTCACACTGACGTCTGGCGCAGCACTGGCTGCAGCCTGGCTCGCAGCTCGGCTCGCAATCAGAGGCGTATTCCACGCACTGGCTCTGGCAGCAGAACTGGCACAGTCCCATGTCGTCCGTAACCAGACGGTTGGAAAGCATGTTATTGAAAGCAATCTGTCGCTGAACCTGAGCGTTGAGCCAGTCTCCGTAGATTCCGCCAGCCAGGTCGTCAAACTTTTCTTGAGCTTCGATCTTGTCGTCGCTGTTCCAGATGTCGTCCAGGGCTTCACGGTAATCGTCTTCCTGAGGATGGCAAAGTTCGTACAGGTATCTGTCCATGTTGATACCGAGGTTTCCATCGGCAACAATCGAGTGCGGATCGTGAACTTTAACGTGCAGACGAGCTTTGTCATAGAACGGCACATTCGGAGTTCCGTCGTCGTTAGCAAGTCCTTCGACTCCAACTTCGTAGAACAGGTGCTTTCCTCCAGCGTCGTCGATATTCAACTGAGTTCCGTCAGTATCATGGAATGCTTCGATGGAGTAGAATTCTTTATCTTTGCCGTCTTCGCCAATCATCTGGCACCATGTATAGTCGTATGCCGTGGCAAGATACAGCTTCGTATTGCCAGTAATGTTGATATTCTGGAAAGCCAGGCGACCGACGTTAAGACGTTCAACCCATTCGCCTTCTTCGTTGAGGCACTGTGTGCCGTTTGGATCAATGGTCAGATAAAGGTTGCCCCAGTCCGCGTTAAATGTGGACGTGTTGCCAATCAACTGAACCTGAGCGCTGCGGTTGGTCGTGTAACCAACGTTCTGCGGAGTAACGGGATTGTGTTCGTTATCCAGGTATTCATCCGGCGCATTGTAAAGCTGGGTTGTGTTATAAAGCCCCAGGCGGAATTCGGCGTTTTTACCAACGTTGAACGTTCCAGAACCAGCATCGTCCTTGAGGAGCTGATGAGTGTATTTATCAGTCTGATCAATTTTGCCGGTTTCATAATCGCCGATGGCGGTGTCCGCCGTGTCAGCGTTCGTATTGAAACGGGTGTAATCAACGGTGAACTTATGATCTTTGGGCGATTGAGCGCCATCGTTTCCGTACGTGAAATCCTTATACAAAGAGCTTGTATACGGGTTTACAATGTCAACGGATCCGTCGAGCTGCTTATAGTTGGCGCCGCCAACAAAGCCGGTGGTGTTGAGAACTACTTTGCTGCGACCGGAAAGATTGACGTTGATCGTCGGCGAGGTGTGATCGTAATCGCCTGTCGACATCTCGAACGCATCGTGTCCGGGAAGGTTGTAGTAGTTGTTCCAGTAGTTCACGTCTTCGTCGGTGAGAGATTTACCGCCAAAGTAAACGTACGGAATATCCTGACCGTTGTAGTTCGTGTTGATCTCGGAGAACGGAACGTCGTCCAGGATGTCGCCTTTACCCATGTTGGCAGAACGAACGGTTCCGTCAAAATTGGTTCTGCCTCCGGTGAAGTTCAGCGTAGACGTGCCGTTGGGCGCGCCGAACGTCGAACGACCATTGAAATGGTTGTTGCCGCCGGTTACGAGAATATTGCTGTTGCCGCCCCAGGTTACGTCGAAGTCGTCTTTACTGCGAATGATGTCGCCGTAAGGTGTGAAATCGTAGTTTCCAACAGAGTGAACTTCTGTATCAAAGGTGTTCGTACCGCCGTTAATGGTAACGTTAGCGTTTCCACCTTCAGCCAGACCGTCCAATCCTCCAATTGAGGAGAAGTAAACGCCGTAATAGTTCTTCTGGTTGGCAAGACCCTGGGCATCGACATAGGTGGCGTTCTTACCGGTGAAGTAATTCGTACCGTTGTCGAAGGTAACATTGCTGTCGCCAACCTGAACGTGCGGGGTTCCTGTTGGGCTGCTGGCTCCGCCGCCGAAGACCGCGCGCTGATTAAACGTCGTCGTTCCGCCTGCGAAGGTAACGTCGGCATTACCGCCTTTGGTTACGCCGTCAGCGTTCCAACCGCCGCCGCCAAAATAGGTGTTTTGGTTTTCGAAGGTGGTTTTGCTGCCATCTTCAAAGACGACTTTCGTATTTCCAGCATTGGGCTGAATCGTCGCTCCGTCTTGACCGCCGAACTGAACGCCGCCCCAGAAATGGGAGTTGCTGCCAGTTGCGAAGGTAACCTCGGCGTAAGCTCCGGTGTTGCCATCGTATCGATCTTCAGAGTTGCCGTCGTTCATGCTGCCAAACAGAACGTCAACTTCTTTGGCTTTGATGGGAAGCATATTGTATTCCGGTCCCATCGTGTTGCCCCAGTCGCCAACGTTAAGACCAGAACCAAACTGGTTCGTTCCCTTAACGGTAACATTGACATTGCGGGGGGCTGACGATGTAGAATCCGTTGGAGCTGCCAATACCAGTTTGGCATTTCTCCAAATGATTCCGTCATCCGTGTTGTCATAATAGAATGTTCCGTCGTACGTTGCTTCTTTGTACGTGTTTTGCGTCGCATTGTTGGTTACATTCCAATCCTGAATGTTGGCGTTAAGACTTCCATTAGGATTCTTGAACGTCGCGATGTAACCATTCTCCTCAGCTACGCCGTAATCGGAGATGTCTTTTGAACCGGTGATTGTTCCACCGATATTGACATCAGGCTGATAGTTCTGGTCTGCGCGAGCTTGTGGCTGTCCGCAAAGTCCTACGGACAATAATGCCGCCACGAATGCGACTAACCTCTTCCTGAAAAATTGTTTTACGTCCATGTCTCGGTCCCTTATGTGACTGTAAAAATTAAAACATACCCAATAAAACCATGATTTCTTTTGGGAAACCCAGCTTTTCGGGACGACAAATTTTCCTCTATTTGTCAAAAGCTGAAGATAATCATGGGGGGAATACACGGACTCTTTCCCTGTATTCCAATTTTTCTTATCGGCTGGATAATACAATAGAATTCAACAAAAAAAAGAAAAAAAGCAGAATTATCGATAGTTTCGGACTGTTTTGACGAAACTTATTGCATTTTCTACAGGCGTTTCTTTGATTATTCCGTGTCCTAAATTGACAATCAGACCGTGGCGAGAACGAACGCTGTCGAGCATAGAGGTAGTTTGGGCGGCGATTTCTTCTGGAGTGGTTAGAAGTACGGCGGGGTCGAGGTTACCCTGTACAGAACGACGGCGCCCGCCATCGTTGGCGTCGATTAAATCCCAGGCGTCGGACAAGTCCAGCCGCCAATCGACTCCAATTACCGTTCCACCAGCCTGAGTCATGAGAGGAATTAAAGCCGGGTTCCCGGTTCCAAAATGGATAGCTGGGGCATTTTGCTCAACTTCGTTAAGAAGAGCATGAACGTGAGTAAATACGTAACTCTTATATTCTAAAGGAGATAAACATCCTACCCAGGAGTCAAACAGCTGAACGGCTTGCGCTCCAGCGGCGATCTGTCCTTTAAGATAGAGGGCGACGGCTCTGGAAAGCGTTCCCATCAGATCGTTAAACGCCTCTGGATACAGGTACATAAATCGCTTAGTCTTTGTAAAAGAACGACTTGCCCCGCCTTCTAAAACGTAGCTGGCAAGAGTAAACGGCGCGCCGGCAAAGCCGATTAACGGGATGTCCGCCGGCAGCTGGCGCCGGGTTTGAACTACGGTTTCCATAACGAAATCCAGCTCGTCCAGCCGTTCCAGCTCAGCAACCCGTTTTAAATCTTCCGGACAGCTAACCGGATTATGAATTATCGGACCGTGTCCGGGACCGAATTCCAGAGAAAATCCCAACGGAACGAGAATCGGCAGCAAATCCGAAAAGATAATAGCGGCGTCAACGCCCAGTTTATTGACGGCAGTAACCATGACGTCCGCGCAAAGCGCCGGGTTATGGCACAGTTCCAGAAATGAAACTTTCTCCCGAACGGCTTGATATTCCGCCATATATCTCCCTGCCTGACGCATCATCCATACTGGAGGACGGTCAACGGCTTCGCCGCGAACGGCTTTCATAAATCGGCTGTTGTACAGTTCTGGGGTTAGTTCCATATCTATTAATAATTATAACACATATTTTGACTTTGAAAACCCATTAAAGCCCCTATTGCAAATAATATTATCTTTAATTATAATATAGATAAAGTTTCTTCAGTTAGTTGCGAGTTGCGGTGCGAAGCCGCACGGGCGAGAGGATGAGGTTTTGTCTCCGAATAAGCCGGTCTCGGCGCTACCCGCTTCCAATTGGGAACCGACCCTGTCGGTGCGAGTTGCGAGAAGAGTTTGTGTGGCGCTTTGCCGCCTATTGCCTACTGCCTATTGCCTACTGCCTAACTATCCCTTCCCCTTTTTTCACCTTAATACATAACCATGAAAAACTTTACTCGACGACAATTTCTCGGCGTCAGCGCCGGGCTTGCTGCCGCGGCGACCGTTGCTATGCCCGGCAGAATTTCAGCCCAAAATGTCAACGACCGCGTCAACATGGCGGTTATTGGCTGCGGCGTTCGCGGCGGTCAGGACATGAACGGTTTTGAAAGAACGTGCCAGAACATCGACTTTATCGGTTTTGCCGACCCGGATTTGGGACGCGCCAAAAACACCGGGCGCAAGCATCCCAACGCCGCATTTGTTACTGATTTCCGCAAGCTGCTGGAAGACGACAATCTCAACGCTGTTGTTGTAACGACGCCTGACCATTGGCACTGCCTTGCTGCGATTCTGGCAATGCAGGCGGGTAAAGACGTTTACGTCGAAAAGCCCTTGGCTCATACGCCGTGGGAAGGACGTCAGGTTGTCAACGCCGCTCGAAAATACGACAAAATCTGCCAGATGGGCGCTCAGCAGTTCAGCGACGCCATTCAGCCTCAGATTAAGGACTTTGTCCATAAAGACAAGGCTCTGGGCGAGATGAAGTCCGTTGCAGTCAACCATTATTCCATTCGTCAGCCGATTGGAAAGCGCGAAACTCCGTTGCCGATTCCCGCTGGAATTGACTACGACATGTGGCTCGGACCAGCCCAGGATTTGCCGCTGTATCGAAACAACTTCCATTACGACTGGCACTGGATGTGGAACACCGGAACCGGCGAAATGGGCAACTGGGGCGTTCACGTTTTGGGCGACGCTGTCAACAATACGCTCAACACGATGGTCTATCCAAAATCCATCATGGGCGGCGGCGCCAGACTGTTCTATAATGATGCGGGCGAAACCCCGAACCTGCATTTTGTCTACTTTGAAACAGCCAACGTCCCCATCGTGCTGGGATTGTCAACCGTTCCCTCTGCGCCGGGCGCGAAAAATGCTGGAAAGTACGTTGGAGCCAGTTCCGGATACGTCATTTACTGCGAGGGCGGACAGCTTCGCGGACAACGCGGATCTGCGGTTGCGGTCGACAACGACGGAAAAGTTATTCGCTCGTTCAAGGGCACAAGCGGCGACGGAACGCATCAGAAGAACTTCATGGACGCCGTTCGCGCTCACGATCGTTCGATTCTGAATCTGGAAATCGAAAAAGCCTACTATTTCGCCACCTGGTGCAATCTGGCGAACATCGCTTTCCTGGCAGGCAAACCCAACATGAAAGAGATCGTTGGCGCCTACAACGTTACTCTCGGCGAGACCATGCTCAGCCCGCAGATGGTTATCGATCCGGAAACCGGACGCTTTGTCGGCGACGGCATGGACTTCGCCAACTCGCTGCTCAAGCGAGAATACCGCAAGGGCTTTGAAGTCCCGGACCTGAGCTGAGTCCGAAAAATGGATGGTTGATTATGGATAAGGGGACGAAATCTCTTCCCTTGTCCATTTTCAATTATCCGTTATGACAGGAAAACGGTTTACATTCCGTGATACAAATAGAAGGATAAATCACGACAGCTTCCTATGAATTCAGATAGCGATTTCCGTTTGAATACTTTTTCCCCGGTTGCGCCAGCGTCTCCTTTGGACGCGTTACACCCGCATTCAAAGTACTGCGAATACGTTTTGAGCATAAACGAAATTGCCGTTGCTTTTATACGTTTTGTTTTGAGAAATTCGCCGATATTGCCTCGCTTGCGGCTTGATAAACTCAAAGTGGAGCCGGGGAATTTTTTAGACGCTCAAACGTTAAAAGGTTCTGAAGCGGACGTTGTTTATTCCATTCCGTTAGAATTCAGCAACGGCGAACAGCAGGAAGCGCTCGTCTACACGCTTCTGGAGCATAAATCGTCCAACGATTACAACGCTGTTCGTCAGCTGGCGCGATATTATACCCATTTGCTGTTTCTGGACGACAGGAAAGATCAAAACGACGATAGATCCCGAAAATCCACTGAGATTGACGATTCGTCCGCGAAAACGTCAACGAAAACTTCCAGAAAGCTGCCGCTGATCATTCCGATTCTGTTTCATCATGGAGCAGAGCCATACACCGGACCGCGAGAATTAAAAGAATTCTTTCCAGAAGCAGAAGGTTTTGAAGATTTTATCATCAACTTTAAGCCGATTGTCATTGATTTGACCACAATTGACCTGAAAGAACTGCCAAACGAACCGAACGAAAAGGTCTTTAATTTCGTAATGACAGTTATCAAGCTGGTCTTTCAGGAAAAGAATTTTGAAGATGTCGAAACATGCTTTTTAGAGCTGTTTCCAGAAGTTAAGAAACACCCAAAGTACCTGGACCTTGCCAGAACCAGCATCCAATACTTTTGGGCGGCGTCCCATACAGATCACAACCGTTTTTTGAACTTGATTGCCAATCATTACCCTCAAGAAAATGAAGGAGGAGAAAATACCGTGTTATCATTGTTAGAAAAATCCTTTTTGGAAGGACGCGAGGAAGGACGTCAGGAAGGGTTTGAAGAAGGCATTTTGCAAGCTAAACAGTCTGTTATAGTCAACGCTCTCAAAACCCGATTTCAGGACGTTCCAGAAGAAATTTCAGCTCGTCTTGGTTCCATTCAAGACGAAGTTGTCCTGGATTCATTGCTTATTGAAGCAATTTTGTGCAAGTCCCTGGACGATTTCAAGCAAAAACTGTAATCATCATGGTTTAAGTAAAGTCTTTTGATTCTCTGGTTTATTCTATACAAACAAAAACGGCGTCGATGTCAAAGCGTTAACATCGGCGCCGTTATTTTGTGTTACGGATTTATGACGGCTCTTATTTCTCTAGCTGATACACGGCAACGTCCTCCGGTTCCAGTGTCAGCGTATACACGCCGGGGGCGTCGGTTGGCGTTAGTTCCGTTCCGAGAACAGCTTTTGCCGTTTTGAATTCTTTTGGAATCGTAACGCGAATGGTTTGAGGCGTCTTTTCCGGATTAAAGAACGTGATATACGTGTTACTTTCAGACGCGAATCGTTCACAGCAAACTGTAGAACGAGAATCTTTGTCAGCGTTTTCAAACTGAACAAGTCTTTCCGGCTGCCAGCCCGCCTGAGCGACAGCGAGAACAACAGGCATGTATTTCTTAAACAGCGGACGATCCCTGTTGTACAGCTCCGGCTGGGAGAAATAATGCCCCGTCGCGGCATTGGAGCTGAAAAAGCCGGGGAATATTCCAAACGCCAACGAACGCTTCATGAATTTTTCTGTATGCTCGTAAGAGAACTTCGTAAAGTCCGTATTCTGTAAGAAACAGAAGGGTTTTTCTCCGCACAGAGCGCGTTTTCTCAACAAGTCAGACGGCGAAGACGGACTCCATTTTCCGTTCCAATTCCAGTTTGTTTCCGTGCCGAGGACGTCGCACAGCGGGACGAGCCATGTCAGCTGATACGGCGTGGAGTTCGCCATCATGGATTTCCCGGACGTTCGAACGGGTTGGGAAAGCGCTCGGATGTACTCGAACGAAACCAGCCCCCGATACACCGCTGGACGCTTGGAAATCGGGTCGAAAGTCAGCGGACGGTCAGCTGCGGATAAATGCGCCGGGGCAAAGTCCAATTCCGCTGTTACATACCCTTCTGAAGAGTCAATGTATTCCCCATCTAACCCTTCAAATCCCTTTTCAAATTTTGGAGCGGAGCCGTCAGACGGATAATTTTTTGTTACATGTTCTTCCGGCCAATACAGGGAGAATTGATTTGGCTTTGGCGCTGTCGGGACGGAGTTCATGCTCCAAACGCAGCCGAAGCACCACGGCGTATCTTCCAGACGTCCGACGGGGTTCCCGTCGCGGTCGCGCATAACGCAGTTCTCCCACGTCTTTGCCATTTCCGACCCGTTTTCCGCCTGACGTTTGACTTCCGCAAGCGCAGAGTCCATCGTTCGCGGCAAGTCTTTCGACATGTGCATCCACCACGTCATCGGCTCCGTGTAACGATAGGTGAGAATTCCGTGTTCGTCGTCCCATTTTTCGTTTCCTGTCCCTTCCATGAAACGGAACGCGAAATCCTCCCAGCCTTCCACCGAGCTGATTTTCAGGAACGGCATCCAGTTTCCCAAAATCGGATCGCCGCTCTCGTTACGCGGCAGGTGGCAGTAAAACGCTTTGGGGAACAGACGCATATACGCAGCCCACGCGCTGCGGAATCCCTCTTTGGATTGCTGGGGAGTCAGCGTCCAATCGACGTCGGACAAACTCCATTGACTCTTCTGAGCCGTAAACGCCAGGTCGTACGCAATGCAAAGCTCTTTTGTATGGTCGTTATAGAAAAACCGGTACACGGCGGGATAGTCCGGGTCTATTCCTATCCAGCGCGTTGACCTGTCCTGAAGTTCAACGCCGGCGATTGACCAGCGCGACAGCCGTTTCGCGCCCGCATTGACGTTTTGAAAGTTGGAGAATTCCAGCTGAGAACTGACCTGTTCAACGGAACCGTCTTGAGCTGTTTTGCGAAGAATCGTCTCCTCATCCATCGCGCCGTACCAGACAAAGGCGTCAGACGTCATTTTTACGGCTCTGATAAGCGTAATTGACCGCGCTTTTCCGCTTTGATTGCTGACAATCGTCTTGTCTCCTTCTCGTTTGACTTCAATTCCAGACGCAGACCATACAGAATCGCTGTCCGTTGGTTGTAATTGAACAACGTCTCCAACGGCGTTGTCCGGCTGGTCGATATTGTATTCTCGAAAATAGAATCTTGAACTGTCGTCGTCTTTAACCGAATTTTGATCAAGAACCAGTTCGCCGTCAAACGGGAATACGGCAGAGCTGCCATCCGGCGATTTGAGGCTTACTACCTGAAACGACGGATTTCTGAACCAGGCGGTTCCCTTGCGGTTTCTGAACAGAAGGTACATTGTCAGGCTTTTAATCGGTTTATCCGGCATGAATCGAACGCTTGCTGACGACCAGTTTTTGCCCTTCAGTCCAACGTTGAACGCCTGTGCAACGCCCCATTGATACGTTCCGTCGGTAAAAGCAATATCCATATAGATGGAATAGTCGCCAGCGGACGCGCTTTCGACGCCCTCGCAGCGGCTTTCCGCCGAGGCGACAATCGGCTCCGGAACAGTCTGGTCAAGTTTGATGGGAAATAACAGCCCAAACGCTTCGCCGTCCGGATTGCAGCACTCATACGAGCCGTTGTCAAGCGCTTGATATCCTTTGCCGAATCCGTATGGCTTGACGTCTGCCAGAAGGTTGCGGCTTTCCACGGCAGAGGCGTCAAAATGTTTGTACGCAGCGTTGTCCGCCAAAACGGGAACGCAGGTCAGAATCATCATCAACAACAAAAAGGGTAGTGAATTCCTGTTCATGATACTCTCACAAGTTAGCGATTAATGGTTAAAACGGATTCTAATTAAAAAAACGTTTATTCTTTGCGGACATGATTTGTCATTTTTGAATAAGAGAAACCTTTCGTTTCTCTATAAGCGCCGTAAAATAAAGATAAACGTTTAGCAAGGAACAATGAGCAAATACCGGAAATTTGCGTCAAACGGATTGTTAAAAAATAAGTATACGTTCAATGAAATCAAATAACAACATGCCAACGCGCCTGGTAATTATTGAACCGCCGAAGACATGGCGCGGAATAAACGAGTTCGACATGCCCAGTACCGGCATTGTGCTGGAAGCAATAACAGCGCGAGTGCGTCATAAAGAAACGTTTATAAGAAACTTTAACGCTGCCGCTTTTGACGCCAGACTGTTTAACCGTTGGGCGGCAATAACGATGGATATGCCGACCCAAGGGACGGTTGTTAAAGTTTCGCCAATTAAGAGGCATTAGTACTTAGTGCATAGTACTTAGTGCATAGGACGCAAGCGGCGTTCTCACTATGCACTACGCACTATGCACTAAAAGGGCTGCTGCCTCGCCGTTATTTTTCGTCCAGAATTTCGACAGCTTCGAATTTCTTTCCTTCGAGCATTTCCAAAGAAGCGCCGCCGCCGGTGGAGACGTGCGTTACCTTGTCGGCAAAGCCGAGCTTCTTGACAGCCGCTGCGGAGTCGCCGCCGCCGATGATGGAGATGCAGTCTGTATCGGCAATCGCCTGAGCGACAGCAATGGTTCCCTTGGCAAAGGACGGCATTTCAGAAACGCCCATCGGACCGTTCCAGACAACCGTCTTGGCGCCTTTGATGATGTTGGCGTACAGTTCAGCGGTTTTAGGACCAATGTCCAAACCTTCGTAGCCGTCGGGAATCTGACCGGCGTCAACGGTGAGCTTGTTGCAATCTTCAGCAAACGCGTCGCCGCAGTTGGTGTCAACCGGAAGAACGAGCTTGTCGCCGCCTTTGGCTAAGAGTTCTTTTGCCAGGTCGACTTTGTCAGCTTCAACCAGAGAACCGCCGACTTTGCCGCCTTTCGCCAGTTCGAACGTGTAAGCCATCGCGCCGCCGATGAGAACCTTATCGCAGATTCCCAGCAGGTTGTTGATGACGTTGATTTTGTCGGAAACTTTCGCGCCGCCGAGGATGGCAACGAACGGACGGGTCGGAGCGCTGATAGCGTCGGAGAGGAACTTGATTTCCTTTTCAACCAGGAAGCCGACAACTTTGTCTTTGCCCGGCATGGCGTTGGGAACGCCAACCATGGAGGCGTCCGTGCGGTGGCAGGTGCCGAACGCGTCGTTGCAGTAAGCGTCTGCGAAGGCAGCTAGCTTCTGAGCGAATTCCGCGTCGCCCTTCTTTTCGCCGTCGTTGAAACGAAGGTTTTCCAGAACGAGGGTTTCACCAGCTTTCAGAGCGGCGGCTTTCGCCTGAGCGTCTTCGCCAATCGTATCGGTTGCAAAGAAGACAGGAGTTCCGAGCAGTTCGCCCAAACGGTCAGCAGCCGGTTTGAGTGAGAATTTGGAGTTGTCCTGTCCGGACTTTGGACGTCCGAGATGGCTCATGAGGATCAGCTTGCCGCCGCGGTCCAGAACGGACTTGATCGACGGAAGAGCCATACGGATGCGAAGGTCGTCCGTAATGTTCAGGTTGTCGTCCAACGGAACGTTGAAATCGACGCGCATTAATACTGTTTTGCCCGCTACGTCAATGTCGGCAATTGTCTTTTTCGCCATTGTGTTATCTCCTAATAGGTTTAAATGTCTTGTAGCGAAGGACGCCGCAGCCAACAAGCCGAGGCGAATTCAATTCGCTAATTCTTTACTGATTAAATATATTATAGCGCTATGGGGCAGATTGTCAAGACGGCAGGGAGGGAAAGAGACAGGGTAATAGAGAATAAAAAGGGAGTGGGAAGCAGAGTTGAACGGCGCTGTGCGTTCAACGTTCGCTCCTCACTCCTATTCTTGACTTTTAAAGATTATTCTTCTGTTTGAGACTATTCTTCGTCAGCGTCGTCAGCTTCTTTCATCGGACCGTAGATTTCAGCTAACGCTTTTTCCAATGCCTGTCCGCGAGCGTTGATGGTAATAACCTTGCCGTCAGGACCAATGAGAATCATGGTCGGGATGCCGGTAACGCCATAGTAGGAACCCATCGTTTGACCGTCAGCAACCAGAGCTTTGTCTCTCATCATTTGCTTCCAGGGCATTTCTTCCTTTTCGATGAACTTTTTGAGCGTTTCGACGTCGCGGTCAGAGGAGATGCCGATGATCTCGAAGCCCTTTTCGTGATAGTAGGCGTAGAGCTTTTTCACGTTCGGAATCTCTCCGCGGCACGGACCGCACCAGGTCGCCCAGAAGTCGATAAGAACGGTTTTGCCAGCGTAGTCTTCGGCTTTGTATTCGGTGTCGTCAATAAACGTTCCGCCAACAAGCATTTCATTTCCGGGCAGTTGAGCGCGGCGAAGCGTTCCTTCGAGCATTTTGCCGGCGCGGACAATGCTTTCATCTTCAGCGTTTTTGAAAAGATTCAGCGCTTTTTCGTAGACTTCGGCAAGTTGATCTTTTTCAAGAGCGTATTCAGCATACTGAAGAACGAATTCCAAACCTTGCGCTAATTCTTTGGTAATCTTCTTCCCTTCTGTTTCGCCTTTGACAATCATCTGATCGAGAGCTTTCCTGGCGTTTCCTTTGTTGCCAGACTGAAGGGCGGACATGTATTCATTAACAAAGTTGAAAACTTCGAGTTCTTCAGCCAACGCGTCCAACCCCTTATCTTTGCAGAGCTGAGGCAGGGAAGCCAGTTCATCTTTATAGCTGGCGTCAATTCTGGCAAGCTGTCTGACGAATTCCACTTTAGCCTTGACGGCGTCGGTAGTTTGATCTTTGGTCAGAGAATCTTTCGCAAGGATTTTGTCGGCGGCTTCGTTGCACGCTTTCAAAACGGTAACAGCGCGGTCTCTAAACTCTTTCTGATTGGCTGGACGAGGTTTGCCCATCAGGTTCTTTTGCGATTGAACTTTTTTGATAAACGCGAAGTAGTCTTCAACCGATCCTTCTTCGGGAACGTCGGCGTTGAAAACGGGTTCTTCTTTTTCTACCTTTGGAGCGTCAGACGCTTCGTCTTTCGCATCGTCGGCGAAAGAGACGTTGGCAAACGTCATCGCCAGAGCCGCAACCAACATCAAATAAAATGATTTTTTCATGAAATTGCCTTTCAGAAACAAGTGTGAGTTGTTAGAGAGCAGAAAAAGGGATGGTCTTGTTTATTCCATTTTCAAACTCTTATCCATAATACGTTAATCTATATATTACATAAAATTTTCAAGATTTTCAAGAGGGAGGGTTATATTTTTTTTCATTTGGGATATAATATAATAAAAATTAACAATTAGCAATTAGCAAAATATGAAAAAAAGAATTTTAGTAACCGGCGGCGCTGGATTTTTAGGCTCGCACCTGTGCGAACGCCTTTGTCAGCAAGGGCACGACGTCATTTGTCTGGACAATTTTTTTACGTCTCAGAAGTCCAACGTCGAACATTTGCTGCCACTGGAAAATTTTGAGTTGATTCGGCACGACGTAACCATGCCGATTTATCTGGAAGTGGACGAGATTTACAACCTCGCCTGTCCAGCTGCCCCGGGGCATTATCAGTACAACCCCATCAAGACGATGAAAACGTCTGTTATGGGAGCGATAAACATGCTTGGCATGGCGAAACGCTGCCGGGCAAAGATTCTGCAGGCGTCAACGTCGGAAGTCTACGGCGACCCGGAAGTTCACCCGCAGGTGGAAACGTATCGCGGCTGCGTCAATACGCTGGGAATTCGCGCCTGTTACGACGAGGGCAAACGCGCGGCGGAAACGCTGTTTATGGACTACCATCGTTCCAACAACGTCAATATCCGCATCGTCCGCATTTTTAACACCTACGGGCCGCGCATGCATCCCTTCGACGGTCGAGTCATTTCAAACTTTATTCGTCAAGCCCTTTGGGAAAAGAAAATCACGATTTTTGGCGACGGCTCCCAAACGCGTTCGTTCTGCTATCGAGACGATTTGGTCGAGGCAATGATTCGCATGATGAACGGTCCTGATGAATTTGTCGGTCCGGTCAATATCGGCAACCCGGGAGAATTCACGATTAAACAGCTGGCGGAACTGACGCTCAAGCTGACTGGTTCCAAGGCGAAGCTGGAATATCACCCCCTGCCCCAGGACGACCCGATGCAGCGGCGTCCAGACATCTCGCTGGCAAAAAAATGGCTCAAATGGAAACCGACGATCCCGTTGGAAGAAGGACTTCAAAAGACGATCGACTGGTTCAAAACAATCCAGCTGTCGGACTATCGTCCGCCAACGCCAAGATATTAATTAGTGATTAGTAATTAGTAATTAGTGAGACGCTTCGCGCCAATTATTCATTACTAATTACGAATTACTAATTGTGTTCAACCCTTAACCTCCCTTACAATCATGTCTGAAACCATTGATACTGAAGTATTTGACAAACAAAAATCCGGTGGCGGCTGCGGAAAAGTTTTGATGTGGCTGTTCTTCATTGCGCTTATCCTGAGCTGCCTGTGCTGCGCAGGATTGTTTGGCGTAGGTTACCACGTGGCTAGCTCACTGAAAAAAGGGCTTGTGGAAGATCCCGTCGTTGCCCAACAGAAGACGCAAGAAGCTTTTGGCGAACTGAACTTGCCTGAGAACATCAAGCCGCGAGCGTTCTTTACTGCGAAATTCTTTGGCAAGGATTTTGGTTTTGCCGGCATTTACAGCTGGGACGTTACCGGCGAAGCCGCTCCGGCTGAAGCTGCTGAAACTCCGGCAGAAGCAGCGCCAGCTGAAGCCGCTCCGGAAACCCCGACGGAAGCAGCGCCTGCAGAGGAAAAAGCGACTGACGCAGCTCCAACCGCAGCCGACGAAAAAGGCGCCATTTTCTTCTATGCGCTTTCTGACGTCTTTAAAGGACACGAAAAAGAATTCGTTGACGCCATTTCCCAGGGAATTACCCAAAACAAGGACAAAGACGTTACCATTAAACGTACGGAAAAAGCGTCTGTTAAGATTAATGGAGACGACAGCGATTTCACGTTCTCCTGGATGGAAAACAAAGACAAGAAAACCTTCTTGATGGTTTCAGGTTCTTTTGATTCCAAAAAGGACGAGGATTGCAACGTCCTGATTTATCTGCCGGGCGACATTCCGCAGGAAACCGTTCTCAAAGTTTTGGAGAATATCCAGAAATAGAAAAACAAAAAGCGCGGCGATTATTTAATAATTCGCCGCGCTTTATTATTATGTTACAAGCGCATAATTTGCGCTTTCTGCATTCCTACTTCTTCAGGTACAGCTGGGCGAGTTTGCCGTCCAGTTTGACTTCGACCGGGTCAACGCCGTCCAGCGGCGTGGACGTCAGTTCCGTACTGAGCGTTTCCGCCTTGATGTAATCGGCGAACCGGATCAGAGCGGCTGTCAGGTCGGCGGCGTCGGAAACGAGCGAGACCTGAATGCGGTCGGTGTACTCGCAGCCGGATTCTTTTCGCAGGTTCTGAATCGCGTGGACGATTTCTCGCGCCAAGCCTTCCGCCAAGAGCGCTTCGTCCAGTTCAGTCGACAGGACAACGACGCAATAGTCGCCCTGCGCCGCCGCCCAGCCTTCTTTTGCCGCCAGACGAATAATCAGCTCGTCTTGAGCCAAATCGACAGCCGTCCCGTTGAGTTCGACTGTTACTTTGCCGTTGGCTTTCATTTGTTCAAGCAGCTCTTTGGCGTTGGCGGTTTTAAGCCAATTGCGAAGCGCGCCGATGTTTTTGCCGAGTTTCGGTCCGAGTTTTTTCAAGTCCGGCAGAATATTGTATTCGATATACTCTGCCGCGTTGGTTGTGTAAGCAACCTGTTTGACGTTGAGTTCGTCCGCGACGAGCGTTTCGTGACTGACAAGCCATTCCACGTTGGACTCGTCCGTCAGAACGACCTCGACTTTTTTCAGCGGCTGACGAACCTTGAGCTTCGCGGAACTGCGCGCGGCGCGTCCGAGAGAAACGATTTCCCGAACCAGATTCATGCGGAAGGAAAGCGTTTCGTCAATAAGCGATTCGTCTGCGACGGGGTAATCGCACAGGTGAACCGATTCCGGAGCGGACGTGTTTTGACTGGCGACGAGAGCCTGATAAATCTTTTCGGAAATGAACGGGACGAACGGCGCGATAACCTTGACCAGCGTCGTTAAACACTCGTACAGGGTAGAGTACGCGTCGATCTTGTCGGCGTCCTGTTTGTCAGACGCCCAGAATCGGTCGCGGCTGGAACGAACGTACCAGTTGCTCAACGCGTCTACAAAAGCAGAGATGCAGCCGCTGGCGCCGAAACTGTCGTAGGCGTCCATCTTTTCTGTAACAGTTTTAATCGTCTTGTTGAGTTCGGACAGAATCCATCGATCCAGTTCCGCACGCTGTGCGACCGGGCGCGGCGCTGCCTTCTTCGGATCGAAACCGTCAATATTGGCGTAGATGGTAAAGAATCCGTAGACGTTCCACAGACGCAGCAGGAATTCCGGCACGGAATCGCGAATCGCCTGAGTGGAGTAAATAACGGAGTTCCACGGCGCCTGAGTGGCGTAGAAGTACCAGCGCAGGGCGTCCGCGCCGAGCGTATCGAAAATCTGCTGCGGCGACGGGTAGTTTCGCTTGGATTTCGACATCTTCCCGACTTTCTTTTCCGCCTTCACGCCCGCCTCTTTAGCGGCGTCGGCGGTGAGGAAGACTTTCCCGTCTGACGATTCCCACCATTCCGAAAGCATCAAACCCAAAACGATGCAGTTTTTAAACGGGTGCGGATACGGCAGGTCTTTCGCCTGCGCGTTTTCTTTTTCCGTGCCGGTTTTTCCGAACATCATTGTACTGATCGCCAGCTGAGAGTAGAACCAGCCGCGGGTTTGGTCAATCGCTTCGGAAATGAAGTCGGCGGGGAAATGCTCTTTGAGGTCTGCGTCTGACCCCGGT
>CACXSS010000025.1:47017-49841 GCA_902770245.1 uncultured Planctomycetota bacterium
GCCCGGCGCGAAGGGGGAATCGTAGGTGATGTAGTCAATATACGGTTTGTGAACCTGGAGATCGTCACAGAGGTCTTCGCCGGTCTCGGCTTTGTATTTCGCTTTCGCTTTTTCCCATTCTTCCCGACCTGTTACGCCGGGTTTGGCGAGCAGTTCGTCAAACGAGCCGATAGCTTCCATCTGCCCGGTTTTTTCGCAAACCCAAATCGGCAGCGGGGTTCCCCAGAAGCGTTCGCGGGACAGCGCCCAGTCAACGTTGGTTGCCAGGAAGTTGCCAAAGCGTCCGTCTTTGATGTGATCCGGCATCCAGTTGATTTTGCTGTTGTTTTCCAGCATCTGGTCTACAAAAGACGTCGTTTTGATATACCAGCTTTTACGTGGATACTGAATCAGCGGGTCTTTTTCTTCGCGATAACAGAACGGGTATTCGTGAAGGTACTGTTCCAGATGGAGCAGGATTCCGCGCTCTTTGAGGTTGCGGGAAATGTCTTTGTCGGCTTCTTTGACCCAGCGTCCCGTCCAGTCAGAGGCAATTTCCGTAAACTTCCCGTCCGGACCAACGGCGCAGATGAGTTCCGGTCCCGTTGTGTTTCCGTTTTCGTCTACCTTGTAACGCTTTTGCTGATCAAGCAGAACGCCGTGGTCGTCTTCGCCAAAGGCGGGCGCCTGATGTACCAGACCAGACCCGGAATCGGTTGTAACAAATTCCGCCGGGACGACTCGCCAGGCGATGTATTCTTTAGAACCGTCGAGCAGTTCGCCCTGCTGGTTACCCAGTGTTTTGTAATAGTAGTCAAACGGCGGGACGTATCGCAGACCGATCAAGTCTGAACCCTTGAACGTCTTGAGAACTTTCGCCTTTTTCTTCAGCTTGCCAGCGACAACGTCTGCCAGAGCGACGGCGACAACAAACTTCCCGGCGTCGTTGGCTGTTGGGTCTGCAGGAGCCGTTTTGCCGTTTTTATCGGGAATCGGTTCGAATTCCAGCAAGGCGTAGTCCAGATCCGGCTTGACGGCGGCGAACTGGTTAGACGGCAGCGTCCACGGCGTAGTCGTCCAGACGACAAGGCTCGCCCCGCGAAGGGATTCGTCCGGGAACGGCTGATCGTCTACCAGCGGGAACTTGATAAATACAGACGGGTCGGCAACTTCCCGATAGCCCTGCCCGACTTCTCCGGAAGACAGAGCGGTTCCGCCCTGCGCCCACCACCAGACAATTTTATGTCCCTGGTACAGCAAGCCCTGGTCAAAAAGCGTTTTGAGGGAATGCCAAACCGACTCGACAAAGCTTTTATGATACGTTACGTACGCTTCGTCCAGATTGACCCAGAACCCGATTCGCTTGGTCAGGTCTTCCCATTCGGTAATGTATCGGAAGACGCTTTTCTGGCACAGCTGAACGAACGGCTCGATTCCGTATTCGATAATCTGCTCTTTGGTTTTAATGCCCAGCTCTTTGCAGACTTCGCCCTCGACGGGAAGCCCGTGGGTGTCCCAGCCAGCTTTGCGCGTGCAGAGGAACCCTTTCATCGTCTTATAGCGCGGGAAAAGGTCTTTAATTGTACGGGTGAGGCAGTGTCCCGGGTGAGGATGCCCGTTCGCTGTCGGCGGACCTTCAAAGAAGACGAACGACGGCGCATTTTTCCGAAGTTCCAACGACTTCTCATAAATGCGGTTTTCTTCCCACCACTTTACCAACGCTTCTTCCTGTTTCGGAAACGACGCTTTATCGACTGGTTGAAACATGTTTTATTCTCTTATTGTTTGTATTTGGGTAACTTTATACAAAATACGTTAAGATTATATTATATATAATAAGAGAAATCTTTCAAGGAGAGAGGGGGAACGGGAACGAAAAAATCATTGCAGCGTTTCCGATTTTAAGACCAGGCGTTCTTCTGTTGCGTAAACTCGAATTGCGCCGGGGAAGACGTATGGCGGAAGAATCGTCTCTGACTGCGCCATTTGAGCTAAAAGCGTCCATTGCTTCAATCCCATCGCCTGCTGCGTCCAGCCGCGGTTCGTCCAGATCTTTCTGAAGCATTCCATAGTAACATATTGGCTGGCGGAACGAAACGACTGACGATTCAAAACGATTTCGCCGTCGGTTTGGCGTACAATCGCCTGACGCAAAAGAGTTTCTGCAAGCGTGTCAATTTCCGCTGACGCCATCGCCGCCAGCGTTGACAGGTTGGTCAGCGAGTTCCGAACGTTGGGGTTGTACTCGCGTTCCAAAAGCGGCAAAAGCTCGTTGCGAATTTTATTCCTTGAGAAGTCGGAAGATAAATTGGAACTGTCGGTTCGATACGGCTGATTCCAGGCGTCAAGCTGTTCGATAATCTGCTTTTTTGTCATGTTCAGCAGCGGGCGGACAAGCGTTACGCCCTCCGTCAAGACCCGAATCGGGGCGATGCCCGCCAAGCCGTCCAGCCCCGCGCCGCGAAGAATCCGGAACAAGACGGTTTCAATCTGGTCGTCGGCGTTGTGAGCGGTAAACAGATATCGGGCGCCGTATCGACAGCAAACGTCTTTAAGCCAGGCGTATCTCGCCTCGCGGCAAGCGTTTTCCAAACCGTCGGAATCCGTTTGAATATTGAGCCGGGTAAACTCGCCGACCAGCCATGGCGCATTCTTCTGACGCTGTTCTACCCAGTCCCGAACAAACTGCTCGTCTGCGTCCGACTCTGCGCCGCGAAGGTTGTGATTTACGTGAGCGATGATAAGCTTTGACTCGTTATCTCGCAACTCGCAACTCGCAACTCGCAACTTATTTCTAT
This sequence comes from uncultured Planctomycetota bacterium, assembly GCA_902770245.1. Taxonomy (GTDB): domain Bacteria; phylum Planctomycetota; class Planctomycetia; order Pirellulales; family Thermoguttaceae; genus RUG11551. The sequence continues at coordinate 49,795 of CACXSS010000025.1, forward strand.
AGAGAAAAAAAAAAAAAAAAATCGAGTCCGCGCCGCCGGATACTGCG
>CACXSS010000026.1 GCA_902770245.1 uncultured Planctomycetota bacterium
GTTCCCTGCTGAAGCATGACCGCGCCGGTTTTTCTCAAGCGGTCAAATGCCTCAACGACTTCCTCGTCAATTTCGTTGGCGTGGTTGACGTGCGAGACGAAAATCAGCCCAGTATTTTTATCGACAATTTCCGAAAACACCGTCAGAAGTTCATCGTCAACGCGCGGCGGATAGTAAATCGTCATTCGGGAATGAATGCGGATTCGTTTTACATGGTCAATTCCCAGCAAGCGGTCAAAAAGCTCGCGAAGCTGTCCGTTGTCCAGCCGAAGGGGGTCGCCGCCGGAGAGAATGACCTCGCTGACGTCTGGCGAATTCTTTATAAAGTCAATTGCAGACAACAGATGCGGAATCCGACTTGTCGTCGCTTGACAGCTTGAAACGCAGTTTTGAGCGGTTTCCCCAGTCTCGTTTTCTTCGCTATTTTTCAGTGTAAAGCGTCGAAAACAGAACCGGCAGGCGCCTCCGCAGGCGTTTGAGGCGATTAATAGTACTCTTCCGAAATATTTTGCCAGTAAATTTTGCCCCCTATACTGTTCTTTTAACGGATTTCTGGTATAATCAGAAGGACTGGAAAGTTCATTGACGGAAGGAAGCGTCTGCAGAAGAAGCGGATCGCGCGGGTTTCCCGGCTCAATTCGTCTTGCGAAATGGCGGGTAACGCGCACCGGCTGAATCTCTTCAGCAGCGCGTAAAGCGGCTAAAACGTCTTGCAAGCTCTGATCCGGCTGGCGCAGCTGGTCGGCTGAGATTCGCGCGAAAGCCAGCAGGTCTGCCGCCGAATTGAGTGTTTCGTCAGGATGCGGGAATTGGTACATGATTCACGCATATTATAATCAATATTTTTTTTATGAAAAGGGTTACTTACCGTGACAACGTACAATACCAGCGATTTCCGTAAAGGATTGAAGGTTCAAATTGATGGCGATCCTTACATTATGACCGAATGCAACGTCGTCAAGCCGGGCAAAGGACAGGCTCTGTACAAGTGCAAGCTCCGCAACCTCATTCGCGGCACGATTCTTGACCGCACCTGGAAAAGCGGCGATTCCATCGAAGGCACCGACATCGAAGAAATCGACGCCCAGTTCCTTTACGCTCAGGGCGACACCTACGTCTTCATGAACAACGAAACCTACGATCAGTACGAACTGACCAAGGATTTGATTGACGACGCCTGGAAGTATCTCAAAGAAGGCATGATTTGCACGATGATGCTCCACAACAACAATCCGCTGGGAATCACGCCGCCCAACCACGTTATTCTGGAAATCGCCTTTGCGGAACCCGCCGTTCGCGGAAACACCGCTACCAACGTTACCAAAACCGCCAAGCTCGAAACCGGCGCTGACATCATCGTCCCGAACTTTGTCGAACAGGGCGAAAAGATTAAAGTCGACACCCGAACCGGCGAATACATCGAAAGAGTTAAAGAATAAATGGAAGGCGGTAGGCAGTAGGCAAGAGGCAGTAGTGAGGCGCTTCGCGTTAACTCCTCACTCCTCACTCCTAATTCCTAACTAACTAACACTCTTTATTCATCACTCCATTAATATGTATATCCCTTATACTCATTCAGACGAACAGAAAATGCTCGAAGCGATTGGCGTTTCGAGCGTTGAAGAACTCTTTGCTCATATTCCAGACGCGGACAAACTGCACCGACCGCTCAACCTGCCGGAAGGCATGACGGAAATGGAAGCGGACGCCGATATTCACCGCCTGGCGGCGAAAAATATCGGGGCGTCCAAGGCGACCTGTTTCCTCGGGGCGGGCTGTTACGATCACTTTATTCCCGCCGTTGTCGATTTCGTCGCCAGCAGAAGCGAGTTCCTCACGTCTTATACGCCCTATCAGGCGGAAGTCGCTCAGGGAAATCTGCAAGCCATTTTTGAATATCAAACGATGGTCTGCGACTTAACCGGCATGGACGTTTCCAACGCGGGCATGTACGACGGCGGAACGGCTTTTACCGAAGCGGCTCTGCTGACCGCGGCGGGAAACCCCAAGGCGAAAACGCTCGTCGTGGCTGGCACGATTCACCCGGAGTACATGGAAATTCTCAAAACGTACACGTCTGGACTGGATTTGACGCTGGACGTTGTCGGTTCCAAAGACGGCGCCATTGACATGGACGAACTGAAAAGCAAAGTCGTCTCCGGCGTTGCCGCCGTTCTGGTTGCCAGCCCTAACTTCTTCGGGATTCTGGAAGACGTTCCGGCCATTGCGGAACTGGCTCACGCCGCTGGCGCTGCGCTGGTCGTTGCGACTGAACCGACGTCTTTGGGTCTGCTCAAACGTCCCGGCGACATGGGCGCGGACGTTGTAACATGCGACGGTCAGCCGCTGGGCAACCCGATGTCCTACGGCGGTCCCCATCTGGGAATTCTCGCCGTTAGAGAGAAATATCTGCGCCGCATGCCGGGGCGACTGGTTGGTCAAACGACAGACCGCAACGGAAACCGTTGCTGGGTCTTAACGCTCCAGACGCGAGAACAGCACATTCGCCGCGAAAAGGCAACGTCCAACATCTGTTCCAATCAGGCGCTCATGACGCTTCGCACGACGGTTTATCTTTCCCTGCTCGGACCGGAAGGACTGAAAGAACTCAGTACTCAAATCGCTTCCAAGACAGACTACGCAGCAAAGAAACTCGCTGCAGTCGACGGTTTGGAACTGCGCTTCCCGACCCAGCCGTTCTTCCAGGAGTTTGTCGTTCGCGTCAAAGACGGGGACGTTCAGAAACGTCTTTCCTCCGCGCTGGAAAAGGGCATTTTCGCCGGCGTCGATTTAGGGCGATGGTTCCCGGAACTGTTCGACTGCTTCATGGTTGCCGTTACAGAAAAACGCACCAAAGAGGAAATTGACGCTCTGGCTGAAGCGTTAAAATAATGAAGTGTTAGAAAAATTATGGAGTGCGACGGCTTGCCATCGCTTTTCCATAATATACGTTGAGAACTTCCCAAAAAGCGTTTCGCGCCAATAACGCTGGAATCTCTTGTAAGACGCTATGTTGTTCTTTTTATTTTACCGCCTTGTCGGCACGAAATACCTTTTTCGTGATTCTCGACTGTACTGGTTTTGAAAGCGACGGCAAGCCGTCGCACCCCAAATTTCTCTTGACAAAAAAGGTAAATTTTGGTTTAATATGGTAACGCGATTGTTTAATATCGCCGCGTAATTTCTTGAAACTGACTAAACAAGGAAAACGACCATGTCAACTCGCCAATTTGCGAATACCGTATTCCCTTTGATTATACTTGTTTCAACGTCTTTGGTTATCTTTGCTGACGCCCAAACTGACGAGTTGGACGATTTGCCGCCGGTTCCAACGTTTAAAGTTCCTTCTACGCCCGAAGATCCTGATTTTCAACAAAAGCTGGCGGACGCTTGGCGCGGAAATGAAAAAGACGAGTCGAAAGACGAGCAAAAAGATAAGACGAAGGAACAGACTGAAAAGGTCGCTGACAAACCCGCTGACATCGCTCCCGTTGAAGATTGGGACGAACTGCCGCCGATTCCAACGTATGCACCTCAATCTAAACCAAAAGACGAGGCAAAGGATCAGAGCGAAAAAACTGATGACGAACCGGAAGATAAGAAAAGAGAACGGTTGATTAAGGAAGCGGAATCCGGCAACGCTGATGCGGCTATACAGTTGGCAAATGAAGCGGAAAGCAATAATTTTCCTGAGACAGCTAAAAGATGGCTCAAAGTCGCGGCTGAAGCCGGATCAGGAGAAGCATGGTATAAGCTGGGGCATAAAGCTATTATCGACAATGATGACAATACCGCGTTTACGAGTTTTCAAAAGGCGGCGGATGCTGGATATGAAGACGCTAAAATCTATCTGGCGTTTGGATATATCGAAGGGCTGGGAACTGAGAAAGACGTCGAGAAGGGCAAAGCGTTATTGCAGTCTGTTGCCGATTCAGGCAACGCTAAAGCTATATGCAAGCTTGCGATGGCGTACTATCATGGAATCGGTTTTGAAAAAGACGAAAAGAAAGCAATTGATATGTTATCTCAATTGTATCAAAAAGAAACAGATGATTCAGCATTGCTTGAATCTGCGTTATTGTTGGTGAGCGTTGATGAGAAGAGGGGAATAAAACTAATTGACGATTTGCTGGATAAACTCAACGAATCGTCTAATTTAACTTTGGAAGGGGAAGAGGACAAGGCATCGGCGTTAATGATGTCGATAGCCTATCATGTACTGAATAATACAGATGCAGATAAACCAATCGTTCAGAAAAGATTGTGCAGTTTGGTTGAGATGTGTATTGATTCCCAAGTTGAAGGCGTTCGTAAAGAATTAATAGCCGGCTTTATAATGGGGCTTCCCATAGTAGATTCAAACATTCCCGATTCTATAAAACAAAAACTGTTTCTGAGGGTGGAACAATTGGCGCAAGACGGTGATTGTAACGCTATGTTGTGGTTGGCGTATTTATATCTTAAAGGAATCGGAACGGAAAAGAATCGCCCGTTATTTGATTATTGGTTAGACCGGGCTGCCTGGGCAGGAAATCCATTAGCGCAATTCTATGCGGTTATCTTTTCGAAAGTCGAAAATGAATATGACAATACAAAAAATTTGGTATATCTAAAACAATCTATTGAAAAAGGAATCTTCCCTGCATGGTGTCTTTATGTAATAAACGCTCTAAGAATTGAAGCTAAATCGCCGGGCGTCCGGCAAAGATTTTGTATTTCATATAAATAATCAATATGAAAAATGGGGCATGGGAAGAATTGGAGGGGGTATTGGCGGAAAATTATTGGATCGCCAATTCATGGGACGTTATTATTCAAGGAGCGTTACGCCAGAGGATATGGAATTTTTATATGCCCCCAATTACTATGTAAATATCAGCGATCTGGCGTACGCTGTAGCTGTATATTACCAAAAGAAAAACTCGGATGGGACTAAAGACAAGGAGAAAATTCGCGAGCGCTTTAAGACCGCAATAGAGTTGGGAAACAATTTGGCGCTCAAAGCTCTTATTGAAGATTACTGGGATTCCGATGAAGATGAAAAAGCGTTAGAAACGCTTAAAACAGCGTTAGACGACAATCTCCCATGGGCTTATCTGCTGCAGTTTAAATATACCTGTTACAATCCAGACGGAACGGAAAATTTTGATCAGGCGTTTCCGTACCTTCAAAAAGCGGCTGAAATGAACGATAAAGAAGCCAACAAATTTCTTGGGATGTGTTACGTTTTAGGCAAAGGCGTTAAACAGGACGTCGAAAAGGGCGTAAAGATTTTAGAAGATAATAAAGTATATTTAGATCTATTGCTAATTTATGGAAAAGGATTAGGCGTTAAACGAGACGAGGAAAAGTCAAAACTCTATTATGCCAGGAATTTTGCAAATGCTAATATAGATAACGAAGAGCAAACGCAGTTTATAGCTTTCAAGACGTCTGTAAAACAATCTTTTATAAGTGAAAATTATGAAGAAATGTTGATTTCTTCAAAGTATCGTGAGGATTCAAATAAATACTTTCTTAAACGAATGGAAAAAGAAGGCGACGCTCTGGCGACAGTATATCTCGGAATGCAAAAAATGGATGTAAACGTTAAAAGAGCGCTCTTCCGTAAAGCGGCGCAAGACGGCGATATGTTTGTTAAAGCGTATGCGGGCTACATATTATTGTCTATTTGCGGCGGGGATGAACAATTAAAGCAGGAAGCGCTTGCATTGCTTCATAAAGCGGCTCATGCCGGGCAAGCTATTGCAATGAATGGTCTGGGCGGGCAATTATGCAATGATGCCGTCGGTGAGAACGATCCCGTCAAGAGAGCTAAACTATTTGAAGAAATACAGCAATGGCTTAAACAGGCTGCTGACAAGGGGAATATGTCTGCCTATTTGTTTATAACAGAAGCGTTTATAAATTCCGGCGAACAAGTTGATATGGAAGAATATCAGCGTTACCTGGATCGGGCGATTGAACTCAATATTCCTTTGGCAATGGAACTTAAAGCGTATTATTTGATATCCGATTTCAATTCTGAAGAATTCCATGGCTTTCCTCCAAAAGCTATTGAGCTTTTACAGCGCGCCGCCGATTTAGGCAGTTCAGGCGCCATTGAACGTCTTCAAAAAATCAATAATTATCAAAGCGATCAGACGACAGAGCAAAACAGCTGGAGTCGTGGAACTCTGAAAAAGGATTCCGATGCCAGGGAAAAATTCGACGATTATATGTCTAACCAGAGGCGAAAAAGCGATTATGGTCTTCCACCCCTGCAAAATTATTTGCCTGACTGTTACAACAATAACAAAAATAGTAATGACCTGATTCCCCAATTGAATTTTTAGAAGATTCCTTAACATAGGGAATTAATTGAGAACGTTTTGGCTGACGATTATTCTGTTCGTTTATCTGCGGCGTTCAGACAGAAGCTATTCGTTTGAGATTGCTTCTGGCTGAAAACCCTGATCTTCAAGCCATTTAATTGTTTGTTGAAGCCTTTGATCCAGAACGCTTTCAAAGTCGTCAGACGTTAAGTTTTCGTTATAACTCTTTTTAGCGTACGCCAGCGCTCTGGAACCGCTTGCTTTATGCTGAATCAGATACTTAACCATTTCCAAATTGCCGGATGACGCAGGAGCGTAGACAGGATCGCTGGAGCCATTCCCAACGTCTGTTATAGCTCCGTGTTCTATAAGGCAGTCTATGATTCTCATGTCGTTGCTGCCGATATAACAGACCCTACGGATTGCGAACGCAAGAGGGATTCCACCGTTTGGAAAAGCATTGACATTAGCTCCTTTTTTTACAAGATGTTTAACCATAAGATAATCCTGATTAAAAATAGCTTCTGTGAGGGCAGAACTCGAATTGATATCAACCCCTTGGTCAATAATCCATTCAACCAAAACATGATTATTGCCGTCGACAGCGCATGAAAGAAGATCTCTGTATCTGATGAAATCGGAGCGCCAGTAACAATGATTACGGGTTAAACTCTCCCAAATACTCTCATTGGCATTAATAGACGCGCCAACTTTCAATAAATATTGAACGGTCTCCAGACTGCCGTGTTTTGCTGCGTATAGAAGCGCGGTATTCAGAATTTTTTGTTTTTTCGTTGCTGTATCCATAGACGCAATATAGTGAATGGGGTCAGAGTTTGCTTTTTCAATTATCCATCGAACCAATTTCTGATTTCCGCTTTTGGCGGCTTCTGGAAGAATATCAAGATTGAATTTTGATTCATGATGTACGAACCATCTTATCAATTCCAGATTGCCGCTTTTTGCTGCAAACCAAATTGGTCTTTTCCCGGATTTTGATAGCGCATTTATCTTAAGTTTTTTCTTCTCAACAAGCCATTTTACCAATTCAAGTTCTCCACTTTCAGCAGCATAATGAAGAACGGTTTCACCGTTAATATCTGCTTTAATATCTTCACCGTTTTCATTAAGCCATTGAACCAGTTTCCGATTGCCGCTTTTAGCGGCATAAAGAATAACATTTCTCGTCTCGTGAGAATGATCTTCCAGTTTTGTAACTGCGCCATGTTCTATTAACCATTTTACCAGTTCTATATTACCGCTTTCAGCAGCAAAGAAAAGAACATTCATACTTAAATGATATCTAGCAGCATTAATATTTCCCCCTTTTTCAACTAACCATTGAACAATTTCCAGATGCCCTCCTCTAGCCGCATAAAATAATGCATTGTTATAACCAGTATGTTGGTGATATAATGATTGTTTATGTAAATCAATATCCAGCTTTTTTACTCGATCCAAATCGCCCAAATAAGCGGCGTAGTTCATAATCCCGGTATCATAGCAGCATTTCTCGAATTCGTCTGTTGCAAACGCATGTTCAAACCGTTCTATTTGATCTCTGAGAAATAAACCGCGCGTTTTCTTAATAATAGCGTCAATATCAGGATCGGTTTTAACAGTTACTTTGACGCGCTTTTTGACGGGACCTTTTTCAAAGCTTTTATATATCAACATATCGCCGAGATAATAATACGTTGATACGCCTTTAGATTCGGGATCGTTAATCCGTCGCGTAGTTATTCCGCAAATGCAATACAGCGCTAAAACGATAATCGCTATTGACAACAATGCAAACAGCGCTATTTTGGAGCGGGTTTTCATGGCAGGTTCTCGTTACTCAAATCAAGGTTGATAAAACGGTAGCGCGACAACAAGCGTTATCTGGAATGCGTCAGCGCTTATCATTATTATAATAAACTATAAATTGTTGTCAACCAGAAAACGCCGCCTTTTTCACCCTCCCCGCTTTTCAAATTTCTGAATTGTTTATAATAGATGTTAAATCAGTTACGGATTGAATATACAATAATCAAAAGCAATATATTATGTTAGAACTCACTCAAACTCCGGATGGCGTAATCCTGCTGGTAAAGGCGCAGCCGGGGGCGCGAAAGAACGAAGTCGCCGGCGAACGCAACGGGCGGCTGATTGTCAAATGCACGCAAGCCCCGGAAAAGGGCAAGGCGAACGACGCGATTATCGAGATTCTCGCCAAAGCGCTCGACGTCCGCAAGTCGAGAATTTCTCTCGTTTCCGGTCAGACGAACAGCGAAAAGAAATTTCTCATCGAAGACGCAACGATAGAAGATGTTGAGAGGTTAGGGAGTAGGGAATAGGGAGTAGAAATTCTCGCAACTCGGGCGACCACATAGGGTTGCCTCTACATTCTATTCTTCGGTGTATTCTAATCCCAGCCGTTCGGCGGCGACGGTTTTCCACGGTCCGCTAGGCGTCAAGTCCCAGAATTTCTGCCAATGAACCAACGCTTCGTCTGAGCGTTCCAGTTCGTCTAAAAGCAGAGCAATGTGATAGTGCGCGTCGGCGTAGTCCGGGAACTGATCCAGACACCCCTTGAAGGCGGATAACGCAGCGGAATTATTTCCCTGCTGTTTGAGCAGGCAACCCAGGTTGAGCCGGGCTTCGAGGTTGTCGGAGTCGTATTCCAGAGCGATGAGCAAACGTTCTTCCGCGGCGTCGATACGTCCTAATTGAAACAGAATGTCCGCCAGAACAACGTTGTCTTCCGATAATTGTTGTAACGAATCCGACCGATACGCCAGCAGAAGCAACCGCGCGGCGGCAAGAGCGTTGTCCCAGTCTCCCGCCTGCTGTAACGCTGCGATGTCTTCTCGAAGCGTTTGTTCTGAAACCGGCAGCGGCGCGGAGTCGTCCATAAGAGCCAGATCCAGAATGGACGCGAAGTCTGTCGGTTCCGGTTCAGAATCAGAAACGCTCTGCGCATCTTGTTGATCTACCAGTTCCCACGGAAAACCGACAGGAGCGTTATTGGGAGAATCCGTCGAATTTTGATCGTTTGAAGAACCGTTTTGAATCCGAAGCTCATAATCAGGAGCGCCGTCTAAATCAAAATGAAATTGACCGCGCGTGTCGACAAGGTCAGCGCCGATTCTAAACAGAGCCTTTTTCCCGGAAAGAAGAATGGAAAGCTGGTCTAAAGAATGAACGGCGTCTGGCAGATACTTTCCGAGCTGTTCAATTTTTTCTTTAATAAGGGCAGGGGAAACTCCCTTTTCCAACAATTGGGCCAATGAACGCGCCCCGTCTACTTCCCGAAGGTCGTAGTAAGGGAGTTTCTTAACCTGCCTGACCGGGTGAATGAGTCCCATGCGGCTCCACTGACGAATCGTCGCAACGGGGACGTCCAGCATGGACGCCAGCATGGATGGCGTATACAATCTCGTTAAAGGAACTGAAACGTTTTTTGAGGCGTCCGCTTGAACGGACTGTGAGCCGTTATTTCGGGCGGCGTCGAATTCGGATAAACGCTGCCATAGTTCGGTTTCGGAAATGACTTCCAGCTCGCCGCGGCTGAGCGCGTCAGCCATTTCAGACGTAAGCCAGTTGTCTGTATCCAACAGCATGGAAAGATCGTCTGCCAGAACAATCAGATTGAGTTTTGCGTCCAGCTTTCGCGACACTTTCGCTCCGTACTTTCGAACCAGCTCTGAAACGTCGCGGCGCGACATTCCAAACAGACGACCGACAAAGGCGATTCGTTTGTTTTCCAGTTCTCCAGATTGATTGGGAGCAGAGCTTTCCATGACAATTCAGGCTTCTGCAAGTCGAGAAGATGTGTTACATCACAATCTCTCGGCCAAAACGCAGCAAATCAATATTCCGGTTCAGGTCCGGGAATCGGAAGGTTATCGTCTGGAAGAGACGGAATGGAATTGGGGTCTAAATCCGAGCTGAGCGGAATCGACGGCGCAGCGTTAGGATCCAAATCCGCAGGAATGTCAGCGTTGGCGTCGGCGTCGACTTTAATCGCCCCGGAATCAGCGTTGGCGTCTGGAATGGACGTTGTCGGCTGTTCGGCAGGCGCGCTCAGTTCGCGAGGCTGTTCTGGAGACGGGGTTGTCGTTTCCGCAGCAGCCGGCTGTCCCGGAAGGGCTTTCTGTTCAGCTTTGGCGTCTTGAGCTTCCTGAGCGCTGTTGGCTGAATAGACCTGTTCAAACTTGGCGTCAGCGGTGTTGTTTGCCGATTCGTCAGTTGTAGCAGTCGGGTAAACGGATTCCGTTGTCGGTTGAGCATACGTTGTCGGCTGAGCGTTGTCGTTTTCCAAAATGGACTTTTCGGATTTGGCAGCGTCGCTGACTGAAGTCTCGCTTGGAGTTGACGTTTCAGCCGGCGCGCTGTACTGAGCCGGGGGAATAGCGTCTGTAGAAGCAGACGGGCTGGGATTGGGCGTGTACGGAGCGGGAATGGGATCGTAAGACGCCGGAGTCGGATTGGAATTATAAGACGCCGGAACCGGAGCGCCAACGGTGCAGCCGGAGGCAACCGGGGCGTATTCGCAATAGGTGTAGGGAACCGTTCTGGTTACAACGCGAGGAACGCAAACGGTCTTTGTAACAGGAACCATCTTGCAAACTCGAACCGGGTACTGTTCGACTTTTTCTTCCTGAATGGTTTTGCAAACCGTGTAAGGAACCTGACGGGTGCGGATTTCTTCCCGATACTTGGTTTCGCAAACCGGAATCCGCTTTTCAACGGTTTCGCAGACCGGCTTGAGAACCTTTTGAGGAACCTTGCGGACAACCCGTTCCTGAACCATTTCCGTGTACGTGTACGGAACCATTTCACGAACGGTTTGAGGAACCATGACAGTTTCTGTTTGCGGAACCTGTTCGCAGACCTGCTTCATGACAGTTCTGGTAACGGGCTTCTGAACTGTAACCTTCCGGGGAATCCAAACCTTTTTGACTTCGTACGTGCCCTTCTTGTTGACGTCGCGGGGAACCCAGTACAGTCCTCCCGGCTTACGAGCGGTTTCTCCGGTGGCGCAGTCAGTAATTTCTTTTGCGGACTGCCATTCCAGTTTGTTGGGGAAAAGCGGCTGACGTTCTTTTAAAACGGTCTGTTCAACATAGCAGCCGTGGTCTTCAACGGTTGTAACCATGGACGTTTCTTCAACCGCAACCATTCTGGTTTGAGGAACCATGATGGTTCGTGTAACAGGTCGCTGAACGGTGTACACGCGTTCTCTCTGACCTGTTTTAACAACAGGACGGCAAACGATCTGAACCTCTTCACGTTCAGATTCTTCTTCAACGTAACGAGTCTGTTGTTCTTTTTCTACTCTGTAAGAAGTTTCGGTGAAGGGAACCCGAACTGTGTACTGTTCTTCCCGCATGGCGGTTTCAGTAATCGGTTTACTGACAGTGCAGGTTCGCGTTCGCATTTCAGTTGTCCAAGTGGCAACCATTTCTGTTTTCTGCACGTTTTCGTATACGGTTTCGTACACGGTTTTGTAAGCGGTAACCTGTCTTGGCGCCAATTGGGGCGTGCAGCAGACGGGTTGGGGATCAGAACACGTGGCGCAAGAGCCTCCCCACTGATAAGCGGCGCCGCCGGCAAAGATGGCGCTGCTAGCAAGAATAGTCGCCCAAACGGGCGCAGTTCTCAACTTCAAAAATCCAAACTTGTTCATTGTTGTACCTCCAGGATGCGTTGGAAATTTGCTTTGTCGGACTCTCGTCAAGTTTGAGTTGGAGACAAATGACGTTTTGAGTCTTCCAAAAAGTAAGGTTTTGGTTTCGAGGAATACGGTTTCAAGGACGAACGGTTGTTTCGGAATTGCGAGTTTGTTTGATTATTGCAATTGTTCGGGTGATACCTGCTGTGCCGGTCAACACGGCTGTATCAGCAAACGCGGTTTTGCCAATCATTACAAACAGTTCGCTTATTCCGAAAGTTCTGGCTATTCCAAATAGCCGTTTGAAACAGTTGTTCCGATTATCAGTCGAAATATTTCTCGAAATATTTAGGTTATAGGTTCGTCAACTTCAAAGAACGTGGTATAATTCTTTTAGCGATTCCTATATCCTTTACGTTTTTATTATATACAGAGAGTTGAGTTAATCAATGATTTTTTTAACGATTTTTCAGGATTTTTCACAAATGGCGCCGTTATAATCGTTATAACCCCACCTATACAACAGTTTTAGCTGTTATAAATCGCCTGAATAACCGGTTTATCCGGTATAACCGTCTTATAAAAGATTGATCTTTTTTTAGAATCTCAAACCAATTCTGGACAAGTCGTCAAGATTGACAGCGCTTTTTACCGAATATAAAAATGTCGTGAAAAAACTGAAATAATTGAAACGGTAAGAAAACGGCATACATTAATATAAAGGAATAAAGCGCCGTTTTACGTTTCTATTCTGATTATTTCCGGTTTTTCATGTTTTTTGGAGATTATTCCAAAGTTTTCCACAAGTTTTTTGTTGTACTGTTCGATAATTACAGTAGTAGATTCCGAAGACGATTTGGAAACAAATTTGTATATAAGAAAAGGGTTATTCCATGCAACGTAAATTTTTACTTTCGATTGGCGTTACGCTCCTTGGCGTATTTATTTTTAACGCCGGATGCGCGTTATGCACCGTTGGTCCGAGCCTGGGAATTTTCTCGATTCCGGTTCCGGTAAGCCCTTACTTCCAGCAAGCTCAGGAAGACGCCCACTGGTATAAGGAAAGATACAAGGACGTTCAGATTCTGCCACCGCTGGTTCCTGGCGCGCCGTCAGACGCTCTTGACCCGCCCAGCGACGACCAGGTTATGGTCGCTCTGGAAAAAGCTCGGCCGGTTAACGGCGGCATTCCGTTCCTTCAGGGGCGTCAGCGCAACAACGTCCGCATCAAGAAGGAAAAGATTGCTGACTACATCGACGAACCGCGTATGTATCCGATGGCTGGCATGTGCCAGTTGCACCATACGCACTGGAAATGCACCGTTTACTTTACAGAAGTTACTCGAGTTGGCTGGCCGGTTCCGTACACCGCCACTAACGAAGAAGCACAGGAAGTCGTCCTTATCGACCTCGATCACCTCCACATGTGTGGAAATCCGGCTGGCGCCAATCCTACGCCGTGATAAAACCACAAACAACTTTAGACGAAACGAAATGAGTTTTGTCTGATTGCTGGAATAAGTTTACCCTGAAAGACGGAGAATTCGATTGCTGATTCTCCGTCTTTTTTTGTTTGACGAGTCCGCTACTGCCTACTCAAGCGCTAGTGGTTAGTGATAAGTTTTTGGTGGTTAGGACGCAAGCGTTAATCTAACTTACCACTTTCCACTAACCACTAACCACTGCCTACTGCCTACTGCCTAATACCTCCGCTTTTGGTAATTTATACGGGTTATTCCGTTCGTGTCGATATAGTGTAAAAATCTATAATTTACCCCGTATAAAGTCGATGAATTTATCTGTTAAGCCTAAAGAATTCATAGGGAAAATATTTAAAGAGCCTTGTATTTCTCGGTACTTGACGTCTTAGTCTGATTTCAGACGAGGGGAATGTTTTTTGTATTTGTTTATTCTGTATTTATAACTGAAAGGACGAACTCATGCCTCAAGATAACGACGACAATAATTCACGCAAGAATTTGGGAGTTCGGAAGCAGGCGCAATGCTCGTTCTGTCATAAAAGCTGCAAAGAAGTCGGTCCGCTGGTGGAAGGACCGGATAACGTTTATATCTGTTCAAGCTGTTTGGAACTGTGTCAGTCGATTCTTTCCGATGAACGCAAACGCCGTCAGACGGAGTCCCGGTCGCGATTCGTCAACAAGCTCAAGCCGCGAGAAATCGTCGCCAAGCTGGACGAGTACGTCATCGGTCAGGAGTACGCCAAAAAGTGCCTGTCGGTTGCGGTGTACAACCATTATAAACGGCTTGAACATGCGGCAACGCGCGGCAAGGGCGACGTCGAGCTGGACAAATCCAACGTCCTGATGATCGGGTCAACCGGAAGCGGCAAAACGCTCTTGGCGCAAACGCTGGCGCGAATTCTCGACGTGCCTTTCGCTATCGGCGACGCGACCACGCTGACTGAAGCTGGGTATGTTGGGGAAGATGTTGAAAATTTGATTCTCAAACTGCTCCATGCGGCGGACTTTGACGTCGAGGCGGCGCAGCAGGGCATTATATATATAGACGAAATCGACAAGATCGGCAAGACGAGCCAAAACGTTTCGATTACCCGCGACGTCTCCGGCGAGGGGGTTCAGCAGGCTTTGCTGAAGATGCTGGAAGGTACGATCGCCAACGTCCCGCCGCAGGGAGGGCGCAAACATCCGGAACAGCATTTTATCCAGGTTGACACGTCCAACATTCTCTTTATTTGCGGCGGCACGTTCGCCGGTCTGGAAGAGATTATCGGGCGTCGAATGGGCAAAAAGTCTCTCGGGTTCAATTGCGTTGACGAGGACGTTATCAATATTGACGAACAGCGTTCTCTGCTGCCCTACGTTACCAGCGACGACATCATGGAATTCGGCTTGATTCCGGAACTGATCGGGCGTCTGCCGATTATCTCTACGCTCATGCCGCTGAACGAAGAAGACCTGATTCGCGTTCTGAAAGAACCGCGCAACGCTTTGACCAAGCAGTACATGCAGCTGTTTGGCATGGACGACGCCGAATTGGAATTCACGCCGGGCGCTCTGCGAGCCGTTGCGAGAAAAGCTCTGGCAAAAGACACCGGCGCGCGAGGACTGCGGTCGATTATGGAAGAAATCATGCTCGACATTCTGTACGACCTTCCCGATCAGCCCAGCGGAGGGAAGTACATTATCACGGAAAGCATTATCGAAGGTCGAGAACGCCTTTTTGACGACGTCCAGACGCGCGCTAAAACCGCATGATGTAAAAGAATCATTCTGTTTCCCCGATTGTGCGGATCGATTTCCCATGAACCGTACAAGCCAAAAAGCCAATGCCGCAGGACGCAGTATCGGCTTTTTGCGTTTCTTGAGGGAAATTTTTCTTGACGATTTTTTATAACAATTCTTTCCGAAACTGTTGATTATTGCTTTGCGTTCTGTTAGAATTAAGAGTGCTTAGTACTTAGTGCCTAGTGCTTAGGGCGCAAGCGCTCCTCTCACTATGCACTAAGCACTATGCACTAAGCACTTTCTCCCTCAACCACGAAAGGACCCCAATCATGCGTTACCGAAATTTACTCTTGTGCGTTAGTTTACTGACGTTGTGTGCGACGGCGTCTGCTGAAAAACCGAACGTCGAATCGCCGTACGGCGTTTGCGCTCATCTTGGCGGAGGTATGGAGTTCGACGCCATGCCGGCAAACCTGGCTGCCATGCGGGCGGCGGGAATTCGCTGGGCGAGAGCCGACTTTTCATGGAACGCTGTCGAATGGAAAAAAGGGGACTGGCATTTTAATCATCTTGACAGAGTTCTTGACGAAGCCGACAAAGCGGGAATTACGATTCTGCCGATTCTCGACTATAACGTGTCGTGGGCGAATCCGGCGTTTCAACATCTGGACGACTGGAGCGAGTACGTCCGCCAGCTGGTAACGAGATACAAGGACAGAATTCGCTATTGGGAAGTCTGGAACGAAGAGAACATCCCCAACTTCTGGAAAGAGCCGAATGCGAAGGATTATGTAACGCTGCTGAAAAGAACGTACGAGGTTATCAAGGAAATCGATCCGGAATTAAAAGTCGTCTTTGGCGGGCTGGCAGGCGTTCCTCACGATTATTACGAAAACGTTCTCAAAGAGGGCGGCGGGAAATATTTTGACATTGTCAACATTCACCCGTATCGGGGAGGAATTGTAACAGTCAGCCTGTGCGAGCGTTTTCTCGACGACATTAAAAAGTTTCGCGACTTGACGATTAAATATACCGGCGAAGACAGACCTGTCTGGATTACCGAGATGGGCTGGGCGACTCCTCCGGCGTTTGGAACGACTAACCGTCAGGTTATCGAAGCGGGATTAAAGCAGCTCTATCCAAACGGGCTGCCGGGTGCGATGCCGCACGGGCAGAAGGACGAGGTTATGTCTCCGAAAATGCCGGGTTCGAAGATACCCACGGCCACTCAGGAACCGACCTTGTCGGGCAAGTTTGCCGCCCTGTACGATCCGAGATACGACATTTCGTCACAACAGCCGCCGGTTATTTTGGAATCGACCATTCCCAACGGCGTTGACATCGACTTTGTAACGCTGGATCAAATTAAAACGCTTTCGCCGAAAACGCATCCGTGTTTGCTGTTGCCGCCGGGAGAACATTGTCCAACGCCGATTTTCGACGAGCTGGTTGAGTACGTTCGCAGCGGCGGAACGCTGATTCTCGTTGGCGGAGTTCCTCTGTACTATGCAAGCCATTGGGATTCTCATGGGTTCATGACGCAAAACGGTTACGCCCCGGATTCGAATCGCTCAACGCTGCGAATCGGCTGGGAAGCCTGGTGGACAAAAAAGAACGTCCCGGAACATGCGCGTCTGGTTCCGGTCAAGGAATATGAGGAAATACTCAAGCAGGCGGTGAAAGAGGAAGGCTCTCGTTTTCTGAACGATTCTCTGCTCAAGCCGGGCGACAAGTTTATTCCTTTAATTAAAGCCGCCAGCGAGAATTACAGCGCCCCGGTTGCCGCGGTTATCAAGTTCGATTCCGATTTCAAAGGCGCGCTGATTGTCTCGACAATTATGAACGGCGGAAGTACAAACGTTTGTTCTGAGCCGAATCAGGGCGTCTTCCTCGCTCAGGCGTATCTGCTGGCGTACGTTGGAGGCGTTGACCGCTATTTCTGGTACGAATTCCAGGCGGTTGAACAGGACGACGTCGACCGGGAACATCATTTTGGAATGGTTCATCGCGACTTAAGCCCGAAGACCGGCTATCTGGCAATGAAGACGCTGACGAAGATGCGTCCGGACGGCTCCGTTCAGAATCCCGGCTGGCTCAAAGACGATTTCTGTCAGGTTAGCTGGAAGCGCCCGGACGGAAAGACTGTAACAGCCGTCTGGCTTCCGGGCAGCGAAGGCGAAAGAACGGTTACTCTGAATTCTCCCGTTGAGTCCGCCTGCGATTGCTTTGGCAAGCCGGTCAGCGTTCCCGCTCCCGAAGGAACGACGTACAAACTCAAGCTGTCGACGAAGGTCTTGTACCTTGTAACTCCGTAGTTTGGTTGAGTATAAAAAACGCTTGACAAAATTGATTATATGATTACAATTAGATAAGCGTTAAGTTTTCAGTATTTTCAATGGCGCTTTCCTGGAATTCAGACATGATTCCCAATTTGAATTCATTTAATCCGATTCCGTCAACGTCTCCTTTGGATGCGTTGCATCCCCATTCGAAATACTGCGAGTACGTTTTGAGTTTTTCTGAAATCGCCAGAGCCTTTATGCGGTTCGTCCTGAAAGGCTCTCCGATTTTGCCGCGTCTGCGTTTGGAAGAACTCAAAGTAGAACGGGGAAAGTTTTTGGATTCTCAAACGCTCAAAGGGTCTGAAGCGGATATTGTTTATACAATTCCGCTGGAATATGACAACGGCGAGGAGCAAACCGTTCTCGTCTATACGTTGTTGGAACACAAATCGACTAACGACTATAACGCTATACGTCAGCTGGCGCGTTATTATACGCACTTGCTGTTTATGGACGACAAAAAAGATCAGGGAAATTCACAAACAGAAACAGACGAGCTTTCTGTTAAAACGGTTCCCAAGCCTTCCAAACAGTTGCCGCTGGTAATTCCGGTTTTATTCCATCACGGCGCCGAACCCTATACAGGGCCGAAGGAATTGAAAGAGTTCTTTCCTCAAGTTGAGGGATTTGAGCGATTTATAATCAATTTTGAACCGATTGTTGTCGATTTAACGAAGATCGACCTGAAAGATTTACCAAACGAACCGAACGAAAAAGTCTTCAATTTCGTAATGACAGTTATAAAGCTGGTGTTTCAGGAGGAACGGTTTGAAGACGTTGAAACGTGTTTTTTGGAGATTTTTCCTGAAATAAAAAAACAACCAGAGTACCTTGACCTTGCCAGAACAAGTATTCAATACTTTTGGACTGCATCCCATACTGACCATAATCGATTTTTGAACCTGGTTGCAAATCATTACCCTCAAGAAAAAGAAGGAGGAGAAAATACCGTGTTATCCCTGTTAGAAAAATCCCACTTGGAAGGGCGCGAGGAAGGACGTCAGGAAGGACGCGAAGAAGGACGTCAGGAAGGGCGCGAGGAAGGGCGCGAGGAAGGCTTTTTGATCAAAGGACGTTCCAATATTATTAATGCGCTCAAAGCTCGCTTTCAAGACGTACCTGATTCCATTAAAACCTGCATTAACAGCATTCAGGACGTGGTTGTTCTGGATGCATTGCTTATCGAAGCGATTTTGTGCAAGTCTTTGGAAGAGTTTAAGCAAAAGCTGTAGTCTTGCCAGATAAATTTCTGTTTTAAAAATATAAAGTGGTAAGCGTGTAAAGAAACTGATAATAATGCTTACCACTTTTTTATTCAGCCGTTAATCGGCTTTTCAAAACCAATGCTTTTATTCCTCGTCCGCCGACGAATAATTGACGTCTTTTCCAGCGAGCCATTCCAGATAGGCGTCTAAAAAGCCCTGAATGTTGCCGTTGAGAACGGAGTGAAAGTTGCCGACGTAGTATCCAGTTCGGGCGTCTTTGACTCTCTGGTCTGGATGAAGGAAGTAGTTGCGAATCTGGCTTCCGAACCCGACTTTCGCCTTGGACTGGTAATGCTCGTAAGCCATTTCCTCTCGTTTGTCTTCTTCGATTTGCGCCATTTTCGCCCGAAGCATTTTCCAGGCGGTGGCGCGGTTTTTGTGCTGAGATCGTTCGTTCTGGCACTGGACGACAATTCCCGTCGGAATGTGAGTCAGACGAATGGCGGACGACGTCTTGTTGACGTGCTGACCGCCGGCGCCGGACGACCGGAACACGTCTTCCCGGACGTCTTCCTCTTTGATGTCGATTTTTACGGAATCGGAAATGTCCGGCATGACGTCTACGGACGCGAAGCTGGTTTGACGCTTTCCTTCTGCGTTGTACGGACTGATTCGAACCAGCCGGTGCGTTCCGGTTTCTCCCTTGAGGTATCCGAAGGCGAACGGACCGCGAATGATAATCGACGCGCTGTTGATTCCTGCCTCCTCGTTGTCCTGCCGGTCGATGATTTCGACCTTGTAGGAGTTCATTTCCGCCCAGTTGATGTACATTCTCAAGAGCATTTCCGCCCAGTCGTTGGCGTCAGTGCCGCCGTCGCGCGCCTGAATGGAAACGATAGCCGCGTTGTTGTCAACCGGACCGGAGAGAAGCGATTTCACGCTCAGTTCTTCGAGCGTCTTTTCCATCTTGTCGATTTCCGCGACGGCTTCGTCAAAACAGGACTCGTCCTCTTCGGCGATTTCCATAATGGCGTCCATGTCGTCACAAGCGGCAAGCGCCTCGTCAAACGGCTTGATAACGCCTTTTGTCGCCTTGAGTTCGTCCATAAGCGCCTGCGCCTTTTCCTGATCGTCCCAGAATCCGGGCTGACTCATAAGGTTTTCGATTTCCCTGGCGCGAGCGGCGCGCCCCTCGCAGTCCAAAGACGCGCGCAGTTCCATCAGCTTGGCTCGAGCCTGCTTGGCGCGATCGTAAAATTTCTGTTCCATATTATTTTAGTAAAAAATCAGACGCGATAGCGTTCATCTAAAACCGCATAGCGGTTTAATGTTTGTAGCCGTGGGTTTCAACCCACGGAGCGAGTTGTGAGGTTTATTTTCTTCCGGTAACAGCGCGTCCGGGAAATTGCTGGGAGGACGCTGGGAGAATTCTGGGAACCGCTGAGAACAATCCCAGAAAAATCCCAGAGCAATCCCAGAAATCTCCCATCCGAATTAGCGATTATTATTCAATGTAACCGCTGCAGGCGCGGACTCGCCGGAAGAACCTGATTATATATTAATTATAGTCTAATCTTGATTGTACCAGAAATTTATGTTTATTCAAGGAGGCGGATTTTTTTGAAATATTGTTGAATTTTTATTCTCTGCCCTCTTGACTTTGTGTTACGGATATTGATAATAAATGTATGATAATCAACCGTTATGATTATTTATCTTTAAGGAAACCGTCGTTTACAACGTCATTTTTGATACGAAAGGAACACGCCATGTCAACTCAAAGCAAATCAGATAATCCTCAGTTCACTTGGGTCAAATTTTACATGGAATTAGCTGACAAACTATTGACATTTAAAAATCGCAGGAAGGAATTGCTTAAAATAATATATTCTCTTGATGATAGCTGGGTTGGATTTTTGCATCTGCCAAATGGGAAGGAGTATTCAGATATAGATCCGTTTTCAGTCTATTCTATTTTCAATAGAGGAATTCAAAATAGTACACGAATTACAATTGCCAAAGAATTCAAAAAAATATTTGGTATAAAATCTCCAACTCCCGTAGATTTTACTGGAATTCCCGTCATGAATAATCAATCTGCAACATTCTTTTATCGAGACAATATTGCTACAGATATATTACCGTTATGGGAATTATTTGAAGCGGCAATCCGAGATTCAAAAGACTTTATTCCTTTGTTTGACTCAGTACGCTCTCAAAGAGGCATAAAATGGAATATTACAATAGCCTTATATTGGATAAGACCGTACGAATACATGACATTAGATGGCAATAGCCGTGATTATTTACTATCAAAAGGTGTCGAAGTATTTTCTGAACAAGATTTAACAGGAAATATGTATTTGGATTTTTTAAATTCATTACAAAATAATTCACAATTTAGAACAAAAGATTTTCCAACAATTTCACGAGATGCTTGGAGAAGAAGCCATGGTCTTGATAACCAAGAGGAAGGTATTATAATTGAGAATAATGAGAGTCTTATTAAAGACGAGGAGTTTAACAAAAAAGTTGATGAAATCGCAGACGTTCTCGGTTTTAAGAAGAACATTATCCTTCAAGGTGCGCCGGGAACGGGCAAAACATACATAACTGCTGCTGTCGCTCTGAAAATTATGGGTATTGAAGTTGAATTAAGCAATCATCAAGCCGTAATGCAGAGATATAAGGAATTAGTTAAAGCAAAACAAATCTTCTTTACAACTTTCCATCAATCAACGGATTACGAAGACTTCGTAGAAGGATTAAAACCTGAAATTTCTAAAGATAAAGAAGGCAATACAATTGGTTTAACGTACAAAGTTAAACCAGGTATTTTCCAAAATGTATGCAAAGCAGCCGTTATTACAGAGAATTCTGGTGAAGACGCCGTATTATCTGGAATTAATTCAAATCCTACAATCTGGAAAGTTTCGTTAGAAGGAACTGGGGAAAATCTAACACGGACGGATTGCCTCCAAAATGGTTATATCCGTATTGGTTGGAATCAGTATGGCGATGTAGACTTTAATTCATTGTCAGATTCTAAGTTTAAACGACTTGGTGGCAAATCTATTTTGAGATCATTTCAATCAAGAATGAAAATTGGCGATATTGTATTATCCTGTTACTCTGCTCAGGAAATAGATGCTATTGGAATAATCACTGGAGAATATGAGTATCGAAACGAGGGTGGTTTATATCCTCGTTATCGAAAAGTCCGTTGGATTGTAAAAAATATCCGAGAAAATATTCTTGATATCAATCATGGGCATACATTGGTTCAGCCAACGGTTTATAAATTAAAAATCTCCTTATCTGATATTGTTAATATTGTTAAGAAACATTCCCCAAATATTACATTTTCTCGAAATGAGAAGCCTGTAATTCTTATCATAGATGAGATTAACCGCGGCAACGTATCCAAAGTTTTTGGAGAGCTAGTAACGCTTTTAGAAAAAGATAAACGAGCTGATGGCGATCATCCTATTACAGTAACGTTACCGTATTCAAAGGAAGAATTCAGCGTTCCGTCTAACGTTTACATTATCGGGACGATGAACACGACTGACCGCAGTACTGGCACGCTTGACTATGCTATTCGCCGTCGTTTTGCCTTTGTAACACTTCCCGCTGACCGCGAAGCAATTCAACTTGATATTGCCAAAGAACTTTTTGACGATATCGAGTCGTTTATTGAGGATAATTGCCCCAAAGATATGGACATTGACGACTTGATGATTGGGCACAGCTATTTCATGACAGAAGATGAGGACGAGTTGGAATTAAAGATTAAATATGAAGTCGTTCCTCTGCTTAAGGAATACTGTAACGATGGGTTGTTAACCTGTTCATTGGATGAACTTAACGAACGTATTGAAGCATGGGAAAATCTTGAAATCTTTGACGATTCCAGCGTTGAAACCGAAGATGAAACGGACTACGATGAGGACGAAGATCAGGAGTAATATTCATGGATAATCCATTGTATCTTCTTGAACATTTTGCCCTGCCTGACGAATCGGAGTCCAGAAAACGCGATGGCTGCTATAAAGGCAATCCGCTGCTTCATTGGGATTTGTCAATATACGCTAAGCTCCCGGAAGGCGTAGAGAGAAAACGAGACAAGGATTCCTTTGAGTGGCAAACCTATTATCGCATTGGCGCGCAGTGGCTGGACGAAAAGCGGGAACAGGCGTTGGTCGTAACTCCTAAAATCGAGAACATCGATTTTACTGAAATGTTCCTTTCCTGTCTGGAATCGGGACTGGCAATAACGGATTTTTCAAAAATCTACGATATTGACTTTGATCAGCCCGCTGTTCCAACCAATAAACTTGACACCGTTCTGACGCCGTTGATTATCATTCATTTTTTAACGGTGGTTGAAGGGATTGCGAAAAGGGGACTTAAAAGAGGATACGTTCATCGGGAAGAGAACCTTAAAAAGGTCAAGGGGCGAATTCGCATTCTTACGAACGAGCGGAAAAACATCATTCCGCGCCGGTTTGATCGCGTGTACTGTCAGTATAACGAGTTTACCGTCGATATTCCAGAAAACCGGCTGATTAAAAAGGCTCTGCTGTTCGCTCAAAAAGAGTTGGCGCGTTTGTCAAGTTTTAAGCATAACAGCAGAGCGTTCCTTTTGGAAAACAAATGTCTGGCGGCGTTTTCGCAGGTCAGCCCTGAGATTGAACTTCGGGACGTCAAGCTGATTAAAAGTCACAAGCTGTTCCGGGAATACGATTTAGCCGTCAAGTTGGCAAAAACGATTTTGCGCCGGAACGACTACAGCATCAAAAAAGCTTCTGAGGACGAAAAACCAACACCCGTCTTTTGGCTGGACATGGCGCTGCTGTTCGAGCATTACGTGTACTCGATACTGCATGAACAATACGGGGAAAAGATTCGTTATCAGTTTCAGGGAACAGGAGAAGAAAGGCCTGATTTCCTGTATACGAATTTGTATAAGAATGAAATAATACGTTGTATTCTTGATACAAAGTACATAGATCTTGACAGTAATTGTTCTATGTATAAGATTGTCCGACAGCTTGCCGGTTACGCCCGAGATGTTAAAATTCTCCGAAAACTAGGTTATACGAGAAAAGAAATGGATGACGTTGTCGTTCCCTGTATTTTTCTTTATCCGAAAACGAATGCTTCAAAAGATGTTACGAATGACAAAATCCTTGATAAAGAATGGATTCCAATTGATAATTGGATAAAGTTCTATAAAATCGGCATTGAGCTGCCAAGAGAAAAAAAGGGCGGATAAAACGGGTTATCGCTGATTGATTGGGTGCGCTTAATCTTGGATTGCGAAAATAGGTGATTTTTATTTTTGAACGCAGAGGACGCGGACTCCTCGCAGACAACGCAGAAGCAAGCGAACATGTGTCAAAGACGCCTGATTCT
>CACXSS010000027.1 GCA_902770245.1 uncultured Planctomycetota bacterium
GCAACGTCGCCGCGCGCTTTCTGAATCGCTTCAGACGCCGCTTTCTGACCAATCGCTTCGATGTACCCGGACTCGTCGGTAATGTCGGTGATGTTGACGTTGATGAGAATCAGACCGATTTTTCGCAGTTCCGGTTCCAGAGAATGCTGAATCTTTTCCAGAAACTTGTCACGGTCGCGGTTGATGTCTTCAATCGGCATGGAGGCGATAACCTGTCGCAGCTGACCGAAGATGATGTCTTCCGCCTGCTTTTTGATTTCCCCGAAGGACAAGCCCAGAAGTCGAACAGCCGCGTTTTGCATCAGGTCGTCAGACGTTCCGATGGCAACTGTAAACACGCTGGGAACGTTGACGCGGATGTTTTCCAGCGACAGCGCGCCCCGCAGAGGAACTTCAATCTGCATCGGTTCCAATGACAGCCAGGCGTAGTCCTGAATAAACGGCTTGACGAATCTCGCGCCGCCGGCAACGCACACAGCCGACTTGCCCTGATCCGTCTTACCGAAAATAACCAGAATCCGGTTGCTGGGGCATCGTTTATAGCATTTCAAAAACAGAATAAACAGCCCGAGAAGCAGCAAAACAATCAATCCGATGAAAATCGCCGGATAAAACCAGGATGAACTCGTAATGTCGTTCATTTGCGTTGTTGCAGCTAAAAGCGTCATGGTATTGCCTCGTTAAGGTTAATGGTTACAAATTTGATGGGAAAGTCTGAAAAGTTTTTCCAAACTGCCTGTTTGATTTATAAGTCATACGCGCTATAAACCGCAGACTTTGTATATCTCTCCCAATTTCCATTTTAGGTTAAGTTATGACTTGTGGGAAAGGTTTTTGTGAAAAATGACTGAGAAAAGGTAAACGTTTTTTGACGATTGTACTGATTGAAACAGTTTTAACGATAAGGGGTAAATCCCCTGGGGTTGAAGTTACTTTTTTTCGACGATGGCGATGCGGCCGTCGACAATTTCTTTGATAACAACCGTAGCGCCGGAGGGCAGGGCGGGACCGGGCGTCATGGCTTCCATCTCGTCGATTCGTCCCTGAATGGACAGCTGAATTTTGCCGGTGTTGGTTTTGTGTTCCGGAATGGGAATGTAGACCGTCGCCGTTTTTCCGACTGCGGATTCCAATTTGACATTCCCGCTGGATTGCAGTTTGTTAATAAATCCCATTACAAAGGCGACCGCGGCGCCGGCAACCCATCCGCCCAGAAGCGCAATTGCCAGGCTGACCATCGGGTGGAACTTGGCGCTGTCCGCCCATAGTCCGAGGACGCCGAAAAAGGCGCTTGCAGCGACAATGACCCGGAAACTCAAAAAGCGCGCCAGGGAAATCATGTTCGCGCCGCTGACGTCGGTATCGCCAGCGTCAACGTCTCCGCCGTCCATGTCAACGTCTGGGGCATCGTCCGGAACGTCGACGTCGTTGAAGTCGCCAAATCCCAGAATCATCATCAGGAACTGGATTACCATAATCAACCCGCCGACAACGGCGCAAATCAGATACAGGGAATGAAGCATTGTCATGGCAGTAAAATGGGGTTAGCGGTAAACGTTTTCCAAGAGTCCAGCGCTCTTTCCAGTATTATAAACGATTTATTTACGAAAAAGTAACCGGGACGGGCGAAAAAAACGGGAAAATTCTTGATTTTTGTTTTTGGTTGGTTTATAATGACGGCGTGGCGCCGTTCCCAATCCGCGCTACCGCGCGTTTGCCAACAACCGCTCCCGTTGGTCGCTTGCGTTTTCATGCTTCTGACTGTTTGGTGAGTTGCGAGTTGAGAGAATAGTTATTGAGGCGCTTGCGTCAATTGCTAATTGCTAATTGACAATTGCTAATTCCCTTCCCCTTCCCCCTGCCATGAAACATTCAATATTAATTATCGTCGCAGCGCTGATTAGCGCGTTTTGTCAAACCGAAATTCAAGCGGCTCATCCCGCGCCGTGGAAAATCGTATCCAGAGAGAACGTTGCGTCTGTCTGGTCGGGAAATCCCGTTCAGTTTGCGTTCGTTCAAAAAGAAGGACAGCTTTTTATCGGATTCTATTCCGGCGAGGACAAGAGCATGGTTATCGGTCAGAAGCAGTTGCCGAACGGCTCTTGGAAGTTCAAAAAACTGGATACGAAAATCGGCTGGGATTCTCACAATTATATTACCATCGCCTTTGACCGGGACAATTGTCTTCACGTCTGCGGGAACATGCACTGCGTTCCTCTGATTTATTATCGATCGGCAAAGCCGCTGGATATAGATTCTCTTGAACCGATAAACCGCATGACGGCGACGGGAACAACGATGGAAGAGCTTCGTCAGGCGCGGGAAAACAGAGTTACGTATCCGACGTTTATGAGTTCTGTCGACGGCTCTTTGATTTTCACGTATCGCGACGGGGCGTCTGGAAACGGGATTCAGCTATGGAACGTTTACGACCCGGATTCCAAAACGTGGAAACGTTTTCTGGACGCTCCCATGTTTGACGGCTTGGGGAAATGTAACGCCTATTTTAAAGGTCCGGTTAAAGGACCCGACGGCTGGTATCATATCGCGTGGGTTTGGCGGGACACGCCGGACTGCGCCACGAATCACGATTTGTCGTACATGCGAAGCCGCGATTTGATTCATTGGGAAACCAGCCAGGGCGCGAAGCTGACACTTCCTGTAACAGAACAGACTGGCGAGGTTGTCGCGCCTCTGAAAAACGGCGAAGGACTCCTCAATCCGCTGGTTCAAGTTGGGTTTGATACGCAAAACCGCGTTGTGCTAACGTACACGCGATACGACGAAAATAAGAACAATCAGATCATGCAGGCGCGCCTGGAAAACGGCGTCTGGAAATACTATCAAACGACGGACTGGACGCATAGCTGGGTTTTCTCCGGCGGCGGGTGCATTCCAGGCGAATTGTCGTTCTCTGCTGTTCGATCTGAAAACGGGAAACTGTACCAGTCGTGGAATCGGAAATATGAGAAGTCCGGGGACTTTGAACTGGACGGCGAAACGCTCAAGCCCATCGGCGCGGCGCCGCCAAAGTCGAAAATCCCGGCGGAGTGTTACAAAGTCGAGAATACGCAAGAGAATCAAGGTCGGAAAGTCGCCACGGTAACAGACGCGTCCAATCCAAATCGATTGTACTTTTTCGCCTGGGAAACGCTGCCGATAAACCGGGATCGACCGCATAACGTCGTCCCGCAGCCCAGCCAGTTGAGAATGTTTGTTTTGGAAAGAGAGTAACAAATATCGCTTAGGGAGTAGCGCTTCGCATCCTATGCACTATGCACTATGCACTAAGTACTAATATTAAATCGGAGTTAATACAATGTTAAAACGACTTTTAACCGCAGGCTTTGTCGCGCTTGCGCTTATGATGAATGTAACAGCCGCTGACGAGGCGCAAAAGCCGTCGGCGACTTTGGAGGAGAACTTTCAGGCGGCGCCCATGATTCTGCCGGGAGACAAGATTTCTCTCAAGCCGCTGCCGTTGTGGCATACAAATGGAATCCTGACGGAACAGCTGATTGACGAGTTCTTTGAAAAGGGAACGGAAAACGGGTTCGGCGGGTTTACGTTCTTGCCGCTCGGGCGGACTCAGCCCAAGTACCTGTCAGAGGAGTATTTCAAGCTCTTTGGGAAAGTTCTCGAATCCGCCAAAGCGCGGGGAGAGAAAATCGTTTTTTATGACGACGTCGATTTCCCGTCCGGTTCCGCCGGAGGGACGATGCAGGCGCAGTTCCCGGACTACTGCGTCAAACGTCTGGATATGGAATCGTGGACGCAAACCGGCCCGAAGCCAAATGCGGAGTTCGTCTTCTCGCGCAAGCTGAATCAGAACTGGTATAACGGCTACACGCAGGCGGCGGTAGCGATGAACCTCAAAACGTGGGAACGAATAGACCTGACGCAAGCGAAAGACGCTGCTGTTACAGACGAAAAAATCGTCTGGACGGTTCCGGAAGGGGAATGGCAGGTGATGGTTTTCTATTGTCTGACCGACAACCGCAAAGTGGACAACATGGACCCGGAAGCGATGAGGAAGTTCCTCACGCTGACGTACGATCAATTCTACAAGCGATTTCCGGAGCATTTCGGAACGACGATTCCCGTCTGCTTTTTTGACGATGTAACAATTACGCAGACGAAGGGCGGACGAAACTGGACGCCGGGCTTTAATGCGAAGTATCAGCAGATTTACGGTCGTAGCCCCGCGCTGGATTACCCGGCGGCGTTTATGGCGATTGGTCCGGAAACGGCGGTCGCCCGGGTTCGGTTGTGGACGGTCAGAAATGAACTCTTTTCCGACGGCTATCCGAAAGTCGTTCATGAATGGTGCGCTCAACACGGGATCATGTCCAGCGGTCATCCGCAAGGTCCGTACGTAATTCAGCCGTGCAACATGTGCGGAGACGAAATGCTCTTTCATCGATCCAGCGACGCTCCGCTGTTCGACTCGATTCATTACTATGGGCACGGTCGCGACGGATTCAAGGTTCCTACGTCGTCCGCCAACAATCTGGATAAACCGCTGGTTCTGGTTGAAATCTACGGGAACTACCGCGACGGCGTTCGGAACGGGAAACCGGAGTTTGACGATAAAATGCTTTATCGCAGCGCGATGGAAATTTTCTGCCGCGGCGGAAACGTCCTTCTGCCGCACGGCATTTGGTCTGACCCGAAAACGATGTACATTCCCCCGGACATTTCGTGGCGAAACCCGAACCTCAAGGGAACGCTGCCGCAGTACGGCGACTGGGTCAGCCGAATCAGCCTCATCATGCGTTACAGCCGTCACGTTGCCGACGTCGGAATCGTCTATCCGATTGACAACCTCAAATCATACTTCTATTTTCATGACAAATACGTTCAGGGCGAACACCCCTACGGGTACTACATTCCGCCGGAAACGGACTACATGGAAGTCGGAAAAGTTCTAACGTCTGGCATTTATCGGGATTATACGTATTTGCACCCGGATGTGATGCTGTCACGATGTTCGATTGGGAAAAACGAAGCGGGTCAGACGGTCTACAAGCTCAACAACGCTCAAAACTTCGAACAGTATCA
The DNA here is from genome assembly GCA_902770245.1 of uncultured Planctomycetota bacterium. Taxonomy (GTDB): domain Bacteria; phylum Planctomycetota; class Planctomycetia; order Pirellulales; family Thermoguttaceae; genus RUG11551. The sequence goes on from CACXSS010000027.1 coordinate 5,062, forward strand.
GGTTCTCGTTCTGACGGGTTCAGAGATTATTTCCTGGAAAACGCTGGAACAGGTTTATGAATTCTGGAAGCAGGGCGGGAAAGTCTTGGCGACAACGCGTCTGCCCAATCGGGCGGCGGAGGGCGCGGAATTCGACGCCAAAGTCGTTCAGTGGATTGAAGAAATGTTCGGCGTCGATCCCCGCGTTCAGGGCGAAGTCGAGGCGGCGAGTTGCGGTCAGGACGACATCGTTTTGCCGGTGCATTATCGCGAGGTTCGACAGTTGAACAAAGACGGTCAATTCCCCATGACGTATCTGGGAATTGAACGGCAGACGCTGTCGGAAATCCATCGCGACCGCGCCGTCTTTTTGCCGCAGCCGACGCCCGCGGCGTTACAAAAGGCGTTAGACGAACTGATTGCCGTTCCCGACGTGATGATCGTTTCCCATGACGGCGGCGTTCTGCCGGAAAACAAAATTACTCCGCGTTGGGACTACGATTACGACGGCATGATTCAGTACATTCATAAAGTCAAAGACGGGCGCGACTTTTACCTCGTTGCCAATTCATCCAATTCAGACGTCGCGCTGGACGTAACGATTCGCGGAACGTTCAAGACGCTGGAAATCTGGAACCCGCTTACTGGCGCAAGAACGCCGATTGACGAATCCCAGCTGACGCGGACGCCCAACAGCGTTACAATCAGCAACTTGTCGCTGCCGTCCGTTACAGCGGTGTTTATTAGTTGCAAGTAGCGAGTTGCGAGTTACGAGTTGCGAGTTGCGAGATTTTGTTCGCCTTCGGCGGTGCGAAGCCGCACGGGCAAATGGATAAGGTATTGTCTCCGAAAAAACTGGTTTTGGCGCTACCCACTTCCAATCAGGAACCGACCTTGTCGGCTGCGTAATTCCGCTCACGTTGTTCGCTCCATTACCGCCTTCCATTAACTTACACTTATGAAATATTTACATTTTATATTGATTGTTCTGCTTGCCTCGACAGTCTACGGCAAGACGCTTCAAGTTGGACCGGGGCAGGCGTATTCCCGAATTGAAGACGCCGTTGCGGCGGCAAACGCCGGCGATAAGATTATCGTTCATCCCTTACCAAACGACGCCGCGTACAAAGAAGTCAAACTGATGATAAAAAAGCCGAACCTGACAATTCAGGCGGTCAATCCGAATCAGCCCGTCGTTCTTGACGGGTCTGGGGTCAACTATACCGGCGCCGGTTCCATGCCCAGAGCGATTGTTCAGTTTTGCGCTGAAGGTTCCGGCGGGACGCTCGACGGTTTTGTTCTTCGCAACGCTCGCAACGACAGCTATAACGCCGCCGGCGTGAGAATCTCTCAGGCGAACGATGTAACAATATCCCGATGCGATATTCACGACAACGATATGGGAATTATGAGCGACGGGCGCGCCGGCGTCAAAGGCATTGAGCCGCTGGGCGCAAACCAGCTTATAACTCATTGCCGTATTACGGACAACGGTTCAGACAAACACCCCGGATACAACCACAATCTGTATTTGGGCGGCGACAGCGTTACGATTCAGTATTCTGAAATCGCCCGGGCGACGACTGGACACAACGTCAAATGCCGGGTTCATCGTGTTACAATTTCCAACTGCTTAATTCACGACGCCGCCAACCGGGAGATTGACCTTGTCGACGGCAAAGACTGTACGGACGTTCCCGGCAGCGCCGCTCTGATTTCCAACTGCTCGATTAAAAAAGACGCTTTGTGCCAAGGGAACCACGGCTGTATTCATTTTGGAAAAGACGGCGGCGTGGATCACGATGGAGCTGTCGTTCTGAAAAACAACGCGATTGAAACGCCGTTTTCAACTCCCGTTATAGAACTGTCAGACGGCAAAGGCGTCGCTTTGTATGACAACGTCTTTTCCGATGCCGGATCAGGCGCTCCCGCAACGCTGATAAAAGCCCACGGAAATCAGAAAAGTATACGGACCGGAAACAGAATTCCAGATAAATGGATAATCGAGAACGAGAAATAATCGAGTTAGAATCGATAATTGTTGCTAATTCCAGCGTTCTGGTTCGCCTATCGGCGAACTGCGTAATTCCGCTCACGTTGTTCGCTCCATTACCGCCTTCCATTTTAAAATCATGTTACAATCTCGAATCCTCCCCATACTGACGGTTTTATTATTGACGATTCCCGCATACGGACAGGTGGAACTGTCTAACGGCGATTTCTCCAAGACAACCGCAGCGCAGCTTGCCTCGGATTGGGGCGTGAACGGCGATACGACGTCCGTTCAAACTGTGAATATCGACGGGAAAGACGTACCGGTTTTGCGTCTGACGGTAAAACAGCCGCGGTCGCACGTGATGGTTTATCGCCGCATGTATCTGCCGAAGAATCCGCCCAAAGCGCTTAAAGTTCAGCTGAAGGTTCGATACGAAAACGTTCAGTCCGGGGCGCAGAATTGGAATGACGGGCGGTTGATTATGAACTTCAAATCGTCCGACGGCAAAACGCTTTCGCCGACGCCGCACGTGCCGACGTTCAAGGGAACGTCTGACGGCTGGAAAACAGTTGAGTACGTTGTCGCCGTTCCGGACGGAGCGCAGTTTGTCGAATTGATGCCGTACTTCCTGCAAGCGCAGTCCGGGACAATGGAATTTGCCGCGATTCAGGTCAGCGCAACAGATCAGGCGCCGCCGGTGAAGAAAGAACGTCCCCGCGTTCAGGCGAAGCCGTCAACCGTTCAGACGCCCAGCGATGTAACAGGGTTGTCGGAACAGATTCGCGTTGAAGGTAATCGGATTGTCGGTCGACAGGGAAAAGAGGTTTGGCTGCAGGGCGTCTGCATTGACTCTTTGGAATGGAGCGCTGGCGGCGAGCATATTGAGCAAAGCGTTGCGGTTGCTCTGGACGACTGGAAGGCAAACGTCGTTCGGCTCCCGGTCAAAGAAGAATTCTGGTTCGGTCAGAACAAATGGCAAAACGACGGCGGGGAGAAGTACCGTCAGCTGGTTGACCGCATCGTCGCGATGTGCGCTGAAAAGAAGGCGTATCTGGTTCTTGACCTGCACCGATTCGGGAAGCCGAATGACGAGCACCGCAAATTCTGGTCGGACGCCGCCGTTCGGTACAAGAATCATCCAACCGTTATTTTTGAACTGTTTAACGAGCCGCACGGCATTGATTGGGAAACATGGCGTTCGTCCATGCAGTCGCTTTTAGACGCCGTTCGTCAAACCGGGGCGAACAACCCTGTTATTGTCGGCGGTTTAGACTGGAGCTATGATTTATCTGCCGTTGCCAGCGGGGAGTATGTCCTGAAAGATACAAAATCCGGTCGAGGGATTATTTATTCGTCACATATCTATCCGTGGAAGACGGGCTGGAAGAAAGCGTTTATTGATGCGTCAAAGAAATTCCCGATTTTTATCGGCGAAGTCGGAAACCTGCGTTCGTGGGACGATTTCAGCTTCATTCCCAAAAGCGCTCAAAATGAAGTCGTTGGAGTAGAAAGCCCATGGCCGGCGGACATGCTGGGCGTGATTCAGCATTACCGGCTCAACTGGACGGCGTTCAGCTTCCACCCGAAATGCGGACCGAACGTTATTAAAGATTGGAACTATACGCCCACGGAATTCTGGGGCGTATACGTCAAACAGGCGTTGGCGGGAAAGCAGTTCAAGACAAAAAAATTGCGATAAAAGAAAAACGATAAGTTTGCTTAGCGTCCTCCTCGCGTTCCAGCGCGAGGAACGCTTGCAACTTTCCGATCTTCCGGCGGTATACTAACAGAGCTTTGTTTCGCCATCTGTCTCCAATAGAACAGTCCATTCTGCAACTCATATTTTCTACACTATTAATATATATCGTATAAACAACGTCTTTTCTGTCAGGTTTACAGCTTACTGTTAATTTAGGTAAAATTTAACGGTTATTCCGAACTTAACGAGAAACTTTTACTATTAAAACGGAATAACCGATTCTATAAAAGGCGAATGAAAGGCAAAGAGTGCGGCTCTTTGGGGGCGTTTGAAATATACGCTGATATATTCCCACGCGCCTCACTGCCTGGCTTATCGCTCAATAAAAAGCAATATTCCTACCTTTTTGTTTTAGCTGGAATCGCTAAAACTCCCAGATTGATATTCAGATAAAATGAACGTATCCCGTAACTTCGTATTTCAGTCCTTATGTTGGGCAACGATTATATTATGCGTTTGCCTGATTTGCCCGGACTGCTCTTACGGACGCGATAATCCGGTTGTTAAAGCGGCAGCGGCAGCGCGCCCCAGCGTTGTCAATATTCGCGGCGAAAAAGAAATATATTCTTCAGACGAAAGCGCTAACGAAACGGTTCGACGCGTTAAAGGCATGGGAGCCGGCGTTATTATTGACTCTCGAGGCTATATCGTTACCAATTTCCACGTTATTGACTCCATCAAGGAAATTCAGGTAACTACTGCTGATGGCAAGACTTACGTTGCTCGCTGCATTGCTCGCGATGCGGCTACGGACCTGGCTATTATTAAAATTGAAACGGACGTTCCTCTGCAGACGATTGCCATTGGCGATTCCAACGAGCTGGAAATTGGCGAAACGGTTATCGCAATGGGCAACGCCTACGGATACGAACACACCGTTACCATGGGCATCGTCAGCGCTCTGCACCGAACAGTTCAGGCGTCCGACGTCCAGACGTACGTCAATCTTATTCAGACGGACGCCAGCATCAACCCCGGCAACTCCGGCGGACCGCTGCTCAACATTGACGGCGAAATGATCGGCATCAACGCCGCCGTTCGAGCCGGCGCTCAGGGAATCGGGTTTGCCATTCCGGTCGACGCCGCTTTGGAACGCGTTGCAGACATGCTCCAAAACCAGACGAATCAGCTTGCCCGGCACGGGCTGACGGTTGCCGCCGTTGTCCTGCCAGACGGTCGCAAGGCGGTTCAGGTCAAAAAGGTTGACAATAACTCGCCCGCTCAGCGCGTCGGGATTCATCAAGGGGACTTCATCCGTTCCGTTGACGGCGTTACCGTAACCAATCGCGTGGATTTTGCCTGCGCTCTGGTTGAAAACTACGGCGGCGCATCTGTCAACATGGAAATCATCCGCAATAACGAACCGTACAAATTCGAATTTGAACTTCAGGCTCCAGCTGGATTTAGCGGCGACGACCTGACGGTTTGGAACGTCCTTGGGCTGCAGCTGTCCGAGATTTCCTCAGCCGAGTTCAAGCAGAAATACGGTTCCCAGTACCGCGGCGGCATGAAAGTCGTTCGAGTCCGCGCCGGATCGCCTGCCGACCAGCAGGGCATCGAACCGGGCGACGCGATTATCGGGCTTCACAAATGGGAAACCCTTTCCATGGAAAACGTTATGTACGTTTTAACCCGAGACGACCTGGCTTCCTTCTCGCCATTGAAGTTTTTGGTAATTCGCAATCGAAACGTCCTCTACGGAGCCATGACGCTTACCAAAGCCAATAACAATAACGTAGCAAGCTACTAGGCTTCGCAGTTAGGAGTTAGAAGTGAGGAGTGAGGAGTTGACGCAAAGCGATCCTCGCAACTCGCAACTCGCAACTCGCAACTCCAATCCTATGCCATCTTCTTTAGAAAATGACGTCTTTCGCTGGCTCCAGAGCCGTGGGCTGTGGACGCAAACGCGCGATTCCAACGCCAACGTGGTCGTTGGACCGGGCGACGACGCCGCTGTCTTGACGCGCCCTGCTGGGGACGTGGTTGTCAGTACGGATATGCTTTCCGACGACGTCGATTTCCTTCTGGCGGAAGCGAAACCGGAACTGGTGGGAAGAAAAGCCTTGGGCGTCAATCTGTCAGACCTGGCAGCGATGGCGGCAACTCCAATCGGGTTTACCGCCTCGGTTGCGGTCGATAAAAACTGGTCGAAGCCCGCATACGGAAATCTGTCTTGCTTGAATTATCTAAAACGTCTTTGCGAGGGCATGCTGACCTTGGCGGACGAGTTCAACTGCCCGTTGGTCGGCGGCGACACCAACTGTTTTAGCGGTCCGCTGACGATTTCCATTACCGTTTTCGGCGTGATTCCGCACAACTCGCAGGGAAAAAAGAAGTACGTCCTCTGGACGAGAAACGCCGCTCAGCCCGGCGACGCTGTTCTGCTTACCGGCGCGGTCGGCGGCAGCATTCACGGACGTCAGTTCACCTTTACGCCCCGCGTCAACGAAGCCTTGTATTTACGGCAGAACTACGACGTCCACGCCGCCATGGATATTTCCGACGGCTTGTCGCTTGACCTGTTCAGAATGACGACCGCGTCCAACGTTGGGGCGGCTCTTGACCTCGACGCCATCCCGATACATCGGGATGTCAAAAAAACGCATGACGACAAATCGCCTTTAGCACACGCCCTTTCAGACGGCGAGGACTTCGAGCTGATTCTGACCGCAGCGCCCAAAACGGCGGAAAGAATTCTAAATGACCAGACGTTTAAAGCGTTCGGAACGAAGATTACCAAAATCGGAACCATCGTGAACCAGCCCGGTCTGTGGACGACAGACGGGAAAAAAATCTCCCCCAACGGCTGGCAGCACTGATACAATATTTCGTAGAGAATCTCTTGTTTACCTTATTTTCCGATTTTTCCCTGTTCCTGCTTTCATTTTCTCAAAAACATGGTATAATAGTAAATGTGGTAAATTGTATTTTGAGCTATAGAGTGTTGTTCTGTAGTTTCTGTACGCCATTATCCCCAAATTACTTTCCAACCCCATTACATGTTTTTTGTTATGAAAAACGCATATCGATTGTTCGTAGGATTGTTGGTTTGTGCTGCTTCAGCGTTGGCGTTTGCAGACGAGGTAATCGTAGAAAACGCAAGCAACAAGAGCGAAATTCTCTCCCCCATGCCTCAAAATTCGGTTTGGGTTCAAGGTACAACAGAATTAATTCGGCTTTATGACGGCACAACGGCGGGCGTTCCAGCAAACACACCGGGATTAAAAATCGGCGGAACCGATGCAACATCTCAAATTAAGGTTCTTACCTCAGACATGCAAAACCTTGCTCAAACAACGGTTTTGACTAATGGCGATTTATCCATTTCTTCGTCCGATACGGGCAATTCTTTCTCCAATACACTTTCAATTGATGGCGGAAAAGTTCTGGTTGAAAAAGCCACCTATAACCTGGATAATGGAGGCGCCATTGCAATTTCAAGCGGTTCTATGGGTTTTTCTGGCAGATTTCGCTTAGGATACAATTCCGAAGGCGCTTTTACTCAGACTGGCGGAACTGTTACGCTCAATACGATTTCTGGCAGTGATAACGATAAATACCTGAGAATTGGATATTATAGCGGAGCAGAAGGAACGCTTAACATCTCCGGAGGTACTTTTACCACGCCATTGGAAACCAGAATTGGCGACAGCGGTACGGGAACCATCAACCTTTCCGGAGGCGTGTTCAATCAAACCGGCGGCTGGGCAAACCTGGGGTACGAAGCCAGCGGTAAAGGCTATATGACAGTCAGCGGCGGAACGTTCAATTATACGGGCAATGATTTTCGCGTTGGCCGCGCTGGTCATGGCGAACTCAACTTAGAATCTGGAACGTTCAATCTCGGTTCAAAAGCTCTTGTTATTGGATACTATGAAGGTTCAACCGGCGAATTTACCATGACCGGCGGAACTCTGACTGCCAACGCTCTTACTTTGGGTGAAAAAGCCAAGACGTCAGATAAAGCCGCAGCTAACGGAACGGCGACTTTTACCAACATTGCCAATCAATCTTTTGCAGGCGACGTAGTTGTTGGAAGTTACGGTACAGGATCGCTTGCGTTGGACAATTCTTCTTTTTCAACCAGTGGATATCTGTTCGTTGGAAGATATGAAGGATCGTCTGGAGAAGTTACGCTGAAAAACGGCGCGAGTTTTTCTTTTCCCAGTCATACGCCTCGTATTGGACAAACCGGAACTGGCGTTGTAAACGTTCTGTCAGGTTCAACGTTGGACAGCTCTTCAAAAGACATTCACATCGGTTACGACGCCGCAGGCAATGGAACTCTTACCATTGACGGAGGAACAGTCAATTCAAAAATTATTATGGTTGGCAACAGCGGAACCGGCAAACTTGAAGTTAAAAGCGGAACGCTCAACGCAGGAACGTCTCACCTTTATGCAGGAAACAACGCCGGAGCAAACGGAACAATCAATATTTCCGGAGGTACAGTAACGGCAGGCGACCTGCGCATCGGAGAAAACGGAACCGGCGAATCCAACATTTCCGGCGGAACCGTTACTTTTAATACCATTATGTACGCTGGCTTGAACAATCAGGGAACTATTAATATTTCCGACAGCGCTAACGTTACCGTCAAGGGCAATATCATTGCTGGTTATAATACGATTCCGACAGAATCCAATCCGATTTCAGGCAATCTTAACATTTCCGGCGGAACTGTTACAACGAACGGCAGCGCTCTTATTGGAAACAATGCAAAAGCTGTCGGCTCTGTGAGCGTTTCCGGCGGAACGCTGACTGTTAAAAGCGAGCTTCGCGTTGGCGACTCCGGCGTTGGTACAATGACCATTACAGGGGGAGATACAACTGTAACAGGAGCGGTCAATGTTGGATTTGCTTCCGGATCGACAGGCGCGCTTTCCATTAAAAACGGATCTGTAACTCTTACCAATGACGGCGCTTCGTTCCGTATTGGACGGGAAGGAACTGGAACCGTTGAAGTTCTTGAGGGCGGCAATCTTACCGTTAAAAACAACAGTACAGATCTTGGCTATTATGGCACAGGCGTTGGAACGTTAACTATTAATGGTGGAACCGCGATACTCAATTCCCTTCGGGTCGGATATGCTGCTGGTTCAACCGGTGCGTTTAATATGCTTGGAGGTCGGCTCGACATTACGGGAACGGAAATCAACATCGGTTACTCTGGACGCGGCGAAGCTGCCGTTTCCGGCGGTGAAATCAATTTCACCAGTCTTCGCGTTGGTCGTGAAAATGGCTCGTACGGCGAATTGACCATTGACGGAACTGGCGTCATGAACATGACCAGCGCCGCAAGAATCAGCGTCAATGCCGGTTCTGAAGGTCATGTGTACATTAAAGGCAACGGACAGATGAATGTTGCCAAAGAGTTGACGATTGGTCAAAATGCCTATGGTACGGTTGAGGTTTCCGGCGGTCAGCTTAACGCCTATCCGATTAATATTAACAATGGCGCATTGGACGTTTCCGGCGGCGTTGTTCGCAGCAATCAGATTCTTGTAAACAATGCTTCGTCAATGACTCTTTCCGGCGGAACCGTGAACGTTGGCGATGTAAACGTGTATTCAGGAACGACAGCCGAACTCAATGGAGGAACGCTTAATGTTGTGTCGTATGTCAACGAAGGCGCTACGACTCTTGCCGGTTCGACAATCAATTTGGGGGCTAACGGCTTTATCAGTTCGACGGGAGCGTTTACCGCGACAAGCGGCTCCGTTATCGTGAATCCTGGCGACTATTATTCCGAATCTGACCAGGTTCTTATTGGTCGTTTTGCAGACGCCAATACTGCTAACAGCGTTAAAAATCTGACGACCGTTCCAGAAGGCTGGACAACGGCGGTTGTAGATTTCAGCGGCTCATCGGCAGTGATTGCTCAATACGGTTCCGAACCGACAGGCGTTAAAATCTGGAAAGGCGGAGAGGCTAATATGAGCAGCGCTGACAGCTGGTCAGGCAATACGTCTAACAATACCGGATTTGTTCTCGGCGGAACAAACAAGTTCAAGGACTTCGCCGGAGATCTTGTTATTGTAGACGGTACAAATACATTTTCAATTAACGCGCCTGTTCCGTCAGGACATATATTGGTTAATGACGGCGGAACTACAACATACGGAAGCGGCGATATTTCAATGAACGGAACGCTCATTGTCAACGGAGGAACATTCCAAACCAAAGACGGTAAGACTCTTGTCATTGCTGGTACGGAATCAGCTCCCGCGTATTTGGAAGTCAATGGCGGAAATCTTATCACAACCCGTCGGCTTACAATCGGCAACGTTGCTTCTTCTGATAATACCAAGCCCTCTGCAAAGGTTGTTATCAATGGTGGAAACGTCCAGATTGGCGACAGCAGCGGCGGTTTGCACATTGGCGAAATGGAAACCGCTGGCGTTGCTGCTGAGTTGGAATTAAACGGCGGCGCAGTGCAGGTCAATAACAATAGACCGTCTTACTTCGGAAGCGCCGAGAATTCGTCAGCCAAGTTCACCATGACAAACGGCAGTTTCACAACCGGCGGCGCAGTGTCTCTGGCGACGGGGAACAGTTCTACAGGAACGATGACAATTTCCGGCGGAACCTTTTCAATGACAAGCGATTTGAACGTCGCTACAGGCGCATCTTCCAATGGAACGATCGACGTCTCTGGCGGAACCTTTACAACGACAGGCGCTTTGATCATTGCAACCGGAGCCAATTCTACTGGAACGCTTAACTTCTCCGGCGGTACTTTCACAACGACAAATACGCTGAGAATTGCAATAGAAGGGAATAATTCTACTGGAATTGTCAATGTTTCCGGCGGCTATATGAAAGTCAATAGTATCAGACATGGCCGCGCCGACGCTGGCGATTCCGCTCTGCTCAATATTACCGGCGGAATCGTAGAAGTAACGAACGCAATCTACGGCGTTAGTAGCGACTCGGCCCAGCTTGGAGGAAATATAAAGATTTCCGGAACAGGACAGCTTTTACTTAATTCGACTTATTCCAATGCTAATTTGGCTGGCATTCGCGGATTGACTAAATTTGAGATAGAAGGGGCTGGAGACGGCGCTGGCGCTCTGCGATTCCTGGAGAGTCTGGATTCCAGCGTTCCCATTACGTTAACTAACGACGCGACAATCGGCATTAACGCAGGAGCGGTATTCACTCAAAGGGAAGCAATTAACATTGTCCCCAAGAGAAGCGCTCAACAACCCGCTTTGACGGTTACAGGCGGCGGAACGCTCGTTTTGACGAATTCTGAACTGGGGTCGTTAGACGAACTTACAATCGACGGCGCTGGTACAACGGTCAAGATTGACAATCCGGGCAATACTACTAACCTTCACATGTCGTCTATCGTACTCAACAGCGGCGCGCTGGAAGTTACCGAAGGAACGATTCTTGATCCCGGTTATGAAAATGACGAATTGCCGACTACCGTTGCTATTGAAGGCGATGGAAGAGTTATTTTAAGAGGTACGCTTTTGCTGGACGCTTACACAACCGACAAAGCAACAGGCATGGACAAGCTGGACTTCAGCGGCTTTGACGGGGACTTGACGCTTGCCAATCCTCTCAATCTGATAGTTCACCTGGACAACGCTAACGACTTCCTCGGACAGGTTGTAACGCTCGATTGGCTCATAGCCGACTCTCCAGAGGAATTGTATAATATCGACAACGTCAAGATGACGTTGCTTAACGACGAAGGAATTTCCTTCTTCTACTGGCTCAACGCTGACGGTACGCTTACTTTCGGCGACCATAACGCGATTCCGGAACCGTCAACCTGGGCGCTGCTGATTCTCGGCGCCGCGGCGCTGCTCTACTGGCGAAAGAGAAAGAATTGAAAGGCGTAGGCGAGCCGGGGTGCGTAAGCCCCCCGGAAAGCGACGTCTTGCCGTCGCTTAATGAAAGGCGGTAACGAAGCAAACGCAGTGAGCGTAGTTACGCTTAAAGGGTCAAAGAATAACGCAAAGCGAGAGGGAACTCTCGCTTTTTTGTTTAATCCACTTTGAGCGTTTTTAACTTCTATATATAAAACAGATATTAATATTAAATGTGCCAGTAAAATACTATTCTTTTTTTACTTTTTCTATTATTTTTTCAATTTATTTGTAAATCTTTTTAAATTTATGCTATAATGGTAAATAGTAAAGTAGTATTTAGTATGGTAGACTTCCTAAAAAGCCTCTGTGCTGTCAATGTACTTATAACTGATTTATTCATTCTTTAATACAATAGGTTTAGTTATGAAAACCGCATATCGTTTATTCATTGGATTGTTGATTTGCGCGGCGTCGGCATTGTCGTATGCAGACGAGGTTCCCGTACAAAATGCAAGCAGCGCAAGCGACGTTCTCTCCCCCATGGGACCGAACACCACTGTTTGGGTTCAAAGTACAACTCAGGAAATTGAACTTTATAACGGCTCAACGCCGGGCGTTCCTGCTAACAGCCAAGGGCTGAATATCGGCGGCGCGGGCGCTTCATCTCAAATTAAGGTTCTTGCTGGGGACTTGCAAAACCTCGGGCAAACGACGGTTTCGTCTAACGGCTCATTGGTCGTTTCCAGTACAGAAGATACAAATTATTTTGATAAAAACCTTACCATCGACGGTGGAAGCGTTTTGGTAAGGAAACCTTACTACTCCACTCAAAACGGATCCAACGTTACCATTTCAGACGGTTCTTTGGAATTCCTGGGCAGATTTCGCGTTGGATATCAATCCGCTGCCACTTTCGATCAAACCGGCGGAACGGTTACATTCAACACGATTGAATCTGGAGACAATAAAGTTGTTTCTATCGGATACAAAAGCGGAGCCAATGGTACTTATAACATGTCCGGCGGAACGTTTACCACGCCGATTCCTGTTCTTATCGGCGATCAGTCAGGAGCAACCGGCGTATTAACCATGACAGGCGGGACTTTTAACGGCGCTGACACCAGAGTTGGCTCTACCGGTACGGGAACCTTGAATCTCAATGGCGGCGAACTTAACGAATCCGCCTGGGTCAACTTGGGTTACGAAGCCGCCGGTAAAGGCGTTTTAAATGTCGATGGCGGTACGCTCAATTACACAGCCAACGATATGCGAGTTGGACGCAGGGGAACCGGCGAGTTCAATCTGAATTCCGGAACTGTCAACATGACAGGAAAAACTCTCGTTTTGGGATATTACAGCGGTTCTAACGGAACCTTTAACATGACCGGCGGAACGCTTAACGTTCAAGCTCTTTCTCTTGGCGAAAAAGAAGCTGGAACTACCGGAACGGCGAATATTTCCAATAACGTTTATCTTTCCATTCCCGGCGATATCAACGCTGGAAGTTACGGAACTGGAACGCTCAATTTGGATTCAGCTACTATTTATACTGACGGGTATCTGTACGCTGGAAATCATACCGGATCAACCGGAGAAGTTAATTTAACCAACGGCGCGACGCTCACTTATCCTGCTCACTCCATGAGAATTGGTCAGTCTGGAACAGGAACTCTTAACGTCGAGTCGTACTCTTCTCTCAACGGCGCCGAGATTTATCTTGGTTACAACGCTGCTGGCAATGGAACTCTAAATCTTGACAACGCGAGTGTTACGTCAAAAAGCATTATCGCTGGAAACCTCGGTACAGGAACGGTCAATGCGAGCGGTTCTACAGTTAATATTACCGGCGCTTTGAATATCGGCGGAAACGATGTCGATACCAAGCCTGCAGGAACTGGAAACGTAACCTTTTCTAATGGTTCTTCAATTACAACTACTACAAACATTTCCGTTGGAACTTACGGACAAGGAACTTTAACGATAGACGCGTCCAATGCCACTATTGGAAACGACGGCTATCTGTACGTTGCAAATCATACCGGATCGACCGGAACGGTTACTCTGCAAAACGGCGCGACTTTATCCACTCCTGGTCATACGCCGCGAATTGGTCAATCTGGAACCGGCGTAATGAACGTTTTGTCGGGATCAAGATTAGACAGTTCTGCTAAAGACATTCACATTGGTTACAACGCCGCAGGCAACGGAACGCTCAACATTGACGGCGGAACGGCAAGTTCGCTGAAAGTTTGGGTTGGCAACAGTGGAACCGGTACGCTTTCCGTTAGAAATGGATTTCTCGATACGAACTCCAACCATATTTACGTTGGCAATAACTCGGGGTCAACTGGAACGTTAAATCTTATGGCTGGCGGCTTGATTGATACAAAAACGTCTCATGTTTACGTCGGTACTGCCGCCGGGTCAAATGGAACGTTCAATATGTCAGGCGGCATTCTGACCTCTGGCGACCTGCGCGTTGGCGATTCTGGTACAGGCGTAGCCAACATCACCGGCGGCACGGTCGATTTAAAATACATCATGTACGCTGGCATTTATAATGGCGCTAGTGGAACTATTAATATCTCCGGCGCAGACACCCGGATTACCGCCGCTGGCAACATCATTGCCGGTTACGACGCGGGGGCAACTGGCAGCATTACCGTCGACGGGGCTACTGTAAATGGAGGCGCTGATTTGCTCGTTGGCAGAGGCGGCAACGGTACAGTG
>CACXSS010000028.1 GCA_902770245.1 uncultured Planctomycetota bacterium
CGACGGCGTTTCTCAGGCGTACGACGTTCTCGATAAAATGCGTCTGACGAAAACCCGGCTGGGGCAAAAAACCTGTCTGGACGAAGACGACATTGGAATTACGTATACAAAAGCGATTCTCGTCTTTAATAAAATGGATTTGCCCGAAGCGGCGGAACGAAAAGAGATGTTCTGGGAACTCCTTCCGGAAGAATTCCATTTAAGCGACTGGGACACGTACGACATTTCCGCTGACCGCGACCTGGGCGGCGAGAACTGCAACCTCGAACCGTTGCGTGACGACATTTACAAGAGCATGGGCGTCATTCGCGTCTATACGAAACTGCCGACCAAAAAGGTTGCGGATCTCGACCGTCCGTTCACCGTGAAAAACGGCGACTCGCTGCTCGACCTGGCAGGTCAGGTTCACAAAGACTATACCGAAAAACTCAAGTTCGCCCGCATTTGGGGATCGCAGGTTCACGACGGCACCCCCGTTAAGGGAGACTACGTTCTCGTCGACGGCGACATCGTCGAAATGCACATGTGATCAATGCGTAATTCGTAATGCGGAATGCGTAATTACGCAAACGGCGCTCAATGGTTTTGTGTAGCGCTGTCCGTACACGGATTTTACGGATTAGACGGATTTTCGCCGATCGTGCAATTGTACTTCCTTACTAAAGTTTTTTCAAGGGCTTACGAAGTCCGCAATCCAGATAAGTTGTTGGATTCGTCGATTTGTTTTGCACGCTTCAAACAAAGCGTAACTCCATTCGCTATTTAGCCAGATAGTTTACAGCTTCGTTATTTTGTCTCGCTGTCGGGGATTTCTTCAATAAACCCTTCTTCAACGCCGATTTTCAGAAATTGGCGAACGGATTCGAACTTGTTGATTTCTCTTGCATGAATGGTATCAACAAGCTCATCTATAGTCAACGGACGTTTTGATAACGCGTCAAGAACTTTTAATCCCAACGCGTTGATTAAATGCATGCTTCCAGACGCTTCATGATAGATTATCGTCTCGTCGCCGTCCTTAAACTGCAACGAGACGGAAATTGGCGCTGATTTCCAAGCGATTGTCATGGTTGTTGACAAGCTCAAGTTCCTGGCGTATAGGTTTGACCGCTAACATTAAACGTGAGCGTAATTGTACCCGTTGTGCCTTCCTGTGTGCCAGACGTGCAAGAATAAGTATAATGCTTCATATCTGGCGCTTCTTGAGTTCCTTCATTGACATCTTCCTCAAAACCAGAAATTGACGCTGTAACCTTTAATGTAACTTTAATTGCATCAGCTGCGGATCCGGGAACGCGATAATATTTTCTTGTAGCGGAATCAGAACCCATTTTATATCCTTCCGTTTCTGTCCAACCGCTAAGATACTCTACAGAAACGGCTGTAACCGAAGCATCTGAAATATTGGTAGAGCCAATTTCGCTTCCATCCATTTCAAACGTAAAATAGTCCAAAACCTCGGATACAGTATCCAAACTTTCAAAAAATTGCTGAACCGTTTGGGGTGTTACGCTTGTGCCGCCAATTTTAGTAATCTCAAAATCTGTATAATATACGCCGCTTTTATGCAAATATGCGTTAAACGTGAAAGCATTTGTACCACTGTTTAACGTTTTAGGCGTAACGGTTACGGCTTTGGTTTTTGTGCTGTTTTCTGCAGCCTTAAGCGTAATTCCGTTATCGCTGAGATCATTTCGGCTAAGTGTACTAATCTCTTCTGTAAACAGTGTGCTGTTATCTTTATCTACAACAAATCCGTTATTGTTTGACCAAACGAGATTATCCTGAACCTTATTTGAGCCATCAAATCGTTCACGCACGCCAACGCCGGTTCCACCGTAAACCAACCCGGAAGCGGCGGAAGCCTGCCCCATAATGCTTTGTCCCGGCGCAACCCCTGCCATTGTCAATACCACGGGTATGCCTGCAACGCCTGCTCGCAGCAGGCGCCGACGGGAAATCACTATCGGCTTGACGGTCTGACGCTGTTCGTTGGAAGTCGATTCAACATTTTTCGATTCAACACTTTTAACGACGTCTTCGGAGTTGTTATTCATGGTATTTTGCGCCAAAAGGCAAAGGGGGAATTGTTGTTTTTGAAGTTACAAAATCTCTTTCAAGGAACTACTTTAACTCAAGTAGCTTATCGTATTATAATCTAAAAATCGACATTTGCAAGGAAATTTTTGCCTATTTTTAAAAATTTTTCAAAAAATCCATAATTCCTGTCCCCAAAAAACCATTATTTTCTCTAGTTTAAAGGAAAAAATACATTTTGAGGGGTCGAAACGACATTCCAAGTCCCAGAAACAGCTCACCTTTCTATCGTGTTTTTTCATACACCCCATATCTGAACGCCTTCGCCCTCGCCTTGCGAAAATCAATTCTTGACGTATAATAGAATTCCTATAGGAGACGTTTTTTATTCGTTTTAATTATAGAATCCCCTGCAATACGCATTGCAGACTACATACGTCCCCGGTTTAGCCTAATTGATACAATGCCGTCCAGCCCCAGTTCCGACATGCCTTATTACGACGAAATTCGCCTGTATGCGATTCGTTTAACTGGCGACAGCGCCTGGGCGGACGACCTCGTTCAGGAAACGTATCTGCGATTTCTTCAAGGCAAAGTGGAAATTCAGCCCACCGCTCAACGAGCCTGGCTGTACAGAACGGCTCGAAATCTGTTTATCGACCAGTTTCGACGTCAAAAAAGAACTCGAAAGGTTAAAAGCGTTATCAAGTCCGATATTCTTCCCGGTCTGTCGCAGCAGCCCAGTTCTCAACCGCACCACGCTTTGGAACAGGAAGAATCTTACGGCGAGGTTTTCGACGCCGTCGATCTGCTGCCCGACAGACAGCGAGAAGTTATTCTGCTGAAATTCCAGCAAGGGCTTTCCTACGACGAAATCTCCCAGATCACCGGAGACACCAAAACGACAATCGGCTGGCTTCTTCACGAAGCCATTACAAAATTGAGGAAAAAACTAAATAATGGGGAGGGTTAGAGGCAAGAGGCAATAGGCAGTAGGCAATAGTGAGAGACGCGAAGCACATCAAAAACTCTCGCAACTCGCAACTCGCTACTCGCTACTCGCTACTTCCGTCAACTCCTCACCCCTAACATTTAAGGCGCATGCTATGATTAAACTAAATGATCCACGAATTACCGCTTATCTGCTCGGAGAGCTTGACCCCGCCGAGGTTGAGATCATTGAGCAGGCGCTTCGTTCCAGCCCAATGCTGGCAAAGAACGTTGAACAGATGCGTCAAACAATCGAACTGCTCAAGCTGGCTTTGCCAGAAGAGAATCTGAACGATTCAATGGGAATCGCCAGCCCGGCGTCAAATGAAAACCCGACAGCCATTCCAACCGAAAAAACGCCGTCAACTATTGGGGAATTTGATAAACGCTGGAGTCTGTTTCTCCTGGAAGCCGTTGCAGTATTGGCTGTTGGGATCGGTCTGTACTTTCTGCTGCAGCCGGGAACGGAACCAATTCTCAACCCGACCGAGCCTGCGCCGTCAAATTTATCAACCCATACTAACGAATCCGACATTGTAATCGATCCTCAAGTTTCGTTTGTTCCCTACAATCCATCACAACAGAATCCGAACGTCAATAACACTTGGGAAGAATACGGACTTTCTACTCAGCAGATTGAACAGCTAAGTCAGACGCCTGAATCGTCTGACATTTCGGAAATGGACGCCGCAGTTCTTTTTCCCTCTGAAACGATTAATCGGGCTGAACGTTCAAAAGCAAACCAGGAATTGTACGCGTCGGACGGCTGGATAGCCAAAGCCTACGGGGCGGCGGCTGTCAAAGCAGACTATTCCGATAAACTGATTGCTGAAAATCCGGTAGAATATACAAACGTCAAGCCCACGTCCCGTTTTGGTCTTTGCCCCCAAGACGCGTCCTGGCAGGCATTCCATCGAGCAATCACGAAATCCGGTTCCCTGCAGTCTCCGCAATCCGTACGAGTTGAACAATTTGTCAACCATTTTCGCTATTCGCTTCCTCAGCCTGGGACGGACGACGGCGCTATTTCCGTCAGCGTTCAAGTTGGACGCCACCCATGGGCGCCGGGAATGCTTCTGGCAAAAATCGGACTGCGCGCTCAGCCCGGAGAAGCGGGAAAAACCGCTGCGCGTAACGCATTGGCTGAAATCACATTTAATCCAGAGCAGATTAAAGCGTATCGACTCATCGGATACGAGAAACTGCTCACGGCGGGGGAGTCGTCATCCAGTCTGTCCGTTCAGCCAACAGACGTTGCTGCAAATTCCGAAGTCGTCGTTTTGTACGAGCTGGCTTTGTCAGATTCGTCCGGCGCGTCCCCTTCCCTGTCAGCTGAAGCCAACCCTCCGTTATGGTTTTCTATTGAGGTTTTGTACATAGACGTTCAAACCGAAACCGCGTGCAGTAAAACGTTCAAAACACACGCTCAATCCGACTCGATTTTGGATCAAGCGGCTCTCGACCCAGATTTTCAGTTTGCCGCCGCAGTCGCTCTATTTGCTCAAATCCTGCAAAAAAGCGACTATCTCGGAACGGGAACTTTTGACACGGTTGTTCTGCTGCTGAAAGATTCCGTTGGCGACGATAATCAGAGAAAAGAGTTTGCCAATCTGGTTGATAAAGCAATTGAGACGACTAAAAAACGGGAACGGTAATATCCGCCCCGTTTCTTTTGATACGCTTGTTTCAATCATCTGGCGATGACGTTTTTGTTAAAAAGCCTGTTAACTGGGCGCGTCTTTATTGGATACGTATTGCATTAAAAACAAGCCGATTACCAATGGAACAATATCAGCAAAACAAATCATCCACGGCGGAATTACCCCCTGTTTTCCGAAGTTAAGCCCCATAGCAAACAAAAAGATAAAAAGAAAAACAGCCGTGGCGGCGCATCGGACAATGTTGCTGTATATGTTTTTTTTGTTGTAGTAAATAGCCATCGGCGCGCTTAAGGCGACAAGACAAAAGCAGGCAAACCCCATCGTAAAACGACGATATGGTTCAATAGCGGCTTTTTGGTATATGTTGTTATATCTTTTCAAATCGGAATGACACTCTTTCAAGGATTCAGATTTATACAGGTCAAAATCTCCGGTTAAAAGTATCGTTGCTGCATCGCTGGCAATACGCTCTTTTGTTTTTTTAATTCTATCGTTCAGATCTTCAAATTCTTTTATCATTTGCCCCATTGTAGCGTTCGTAATGTCAGACGCAGAATCTTGCAGAAAGAGACTGATCGGAATCGGAATACAGATACTGTCAAACCCTCCATCCTCATTTCCGCGCCGCCCCTTGCCGTTGGTAAACAGGACTATAAACTGTTTAAGCTCTAAATCCGTCTGAACTTCCGCAGTTTGAGTTTCGATGTCAATTGGCAAAGCCTCTGGAGACTCTTTGTAATAGAATGACACTCCATGCAAGCAGTTGCCCTCAACGCTGTCCACCTTAATTCTCATATCTCGCGAATTGATTTCCCCCTTGGATTTTAAAATCCCTTTGACGATGTCTTCAGCGCCATTAAGCGATACGTTTTGAATGCCGCGCTCTCGACAAGAGGCGGCAATGTCATTAATATACCACGCTCCAAAACTAATTATAAAAGACATTGCCAACAGCGGATATATTAAACGGGTCGGCTGAATTCCAGACGATTTTAACACCACAATTTCGTTCTCCGCTCCCATTCGAGCAAACGTAATTATCACGCCGCCCATTAAAGACGCCGGTAAAAGAAACTGAAGACATTCCGGAATAATATAAAAAATAAGATGCGGAATGTATTTATATGGAATGCAAAAAATAACAAGACGTTGTATAACCAAACCTGGAAGTCCTACAATCAGAAGTCCTAAAAAAATCTCTAACGTAAACAGAAGGCAATCGCTCAGCGTTCTTCTAGCAAGAATACCCATCATGATTATATTTTATTGTATTCAAAATCCGATTTTGACGGCAGTCAATCGTTTATATTCAAAAATACAAACCGGGAAAAGAACAAGGATTACGCGTTCTTTATGGAAGCCAGAGGTTCAAAATCCGTCTCTACTTTTGACAAAACGTTTCTTTCCAAACGCACATTGAGGCGGATAAACCGACGCCAAACCCAACCAACAGGCTTTGTTTGCCAGGCGTCATTGTTCCGGCGTTTCGCATGTGTTCAATCAACAGGGGAATCGTACAGGAAACCGTGTTGCCAATGTTGCGCATGTAAAGCGGAACTTTCTCCTTGGGCCAGGACATCAAAAACGAGACGTCGTCAATCATTTTCAACGTTGCTTGGTGGAGCAGATAGTAGTCGATATCTTCAGAAGCAATTCCGGATTTTTCTAACAACTCTTTGGTCAGATTAGGAATGTTGTCAGCTGCAAAGGTAATCAGTTCAGGACCGTTCATAAACAGCTGACTTTTCCATCGTTTTCGTCCTTTCGGCTTCAGGCACTGTTCTCCTCGCCGGGCGCCTGAATCAAGCGCTACAAGCAGGTCAGCGCCGCTGCCGTCGCAGCTGAAAACAAACGGACCAACAGTCTGCTCGTCGCCGGCTTCAATCAAAGTCGCAGCCGCGCCGTCGCCGAAAATGGTTCTCAAAGAGCGATCTTCCTCGTCTATATACTTTGTATAACATTCTGATGTAATGAGCAGAATTCGAGTTGCAATTCCCGCGGCAATCAGCCCCTGCGCCAGGGATAATCCAACAACAAAACCGGAACAACCAAGATTGAAATCGAGCGCACCAATTCTTTTCGGCAAACCCAATCTGTCCTGAACGATACACGCCGTTGTAGGAAGGTTGTAGTCCGGAGTTTGAGTGCAAAGCAAAAGATAATCAATACTGTTTTTGTCGATATTGTGTTCAGAAAACAGTTTTTCCGCGCACGCAACCGCCATGTCGGAAACAAATTCGTCTTTTCCCGCAATGTGACGAGAATAAATGCCGGTTTTTTCTTCGATGGCGTCTATATTCCATTGAGGAAACTGTTCTTTAAGCCGGTCGTTTGTTAAAACGGTCGATGGCAAATAGGACGAAATGGGACCAATTTGGGCGTATTTCATAAAACTGCGGGGTTGAGGACGATTATTAAAAATGAAATCGTGAATGCTTCCATAAATAACGCAATTTCCCGATTCACTTATATTTCTCTGTTTATAATATTGCCCGATTGTACATAAAACATCTTATCGCGTCAAGACGAATCCCACTAAAAACATTTATCTGTTGGGAAAAACTGTAAACTTCTTAAAAATTTCGTAAAATCTCGGAAAAGGGATAAAATTGCTCTTTACTCAAATGGGAAAATATTGCAAAATACGGCACAGGAGAAAAAGATATCGAAACGGGTTCTGACAGACGTTCTCAAATCTCTGATGAGACTTCCGTCTGACAGCTCAAAACAAAACCGTTTCTTTTGTAATTCATTCAGTTATATCACCCATTTTGTCAGGTCAAACTTGACCCTTGACCAACAAGGAGAGATTAAAGTGAAAAAAATCGTTGTTACCAGTCTTCTGGTTCTTGCTGTCGGCGTAGCATTGGCTCTTACTGGCGTTGCTCAAAACGCCGCAACCGCCCCTGCTCCAGTTCGTTCTTCTGTTGCCGTTGTTGACGTGAATAAAATTATGAGCGAATGGAAATACGTTTCCGCTCGCAGAACCGATCTGGAAAACCAGTACAAGCCCAAGTTTGAAGCCCTCAAAGCCCGCGCGGACGAGCTTCAAAAACAGGCTCAGGTTCTCAAGACCATGAAACGCGGAGAACCGGAATATCAGAATTTGGAAAACACGCTCATCCGCAAAGAACAGGATATCAAAACTGACAACGGTCTTTTGAGCAAGCAGTTTGACGAACAGGCAGCCAAAATTTTCCAGGACGCCTACAAATACATCAAACAGCACGCCGCTTTCTACGCCAAGCAGATTGGCGCAACTTGCGTTATTCAAGTAAACTCCGCCGATGAATTCCAGTCCTACAATCCGAGAGTTTCCGTTTCGGAACTTACAGTTCAGGAAGTTGTCGCTCGACAGGTTATCTGGTATGACGGCGCCATCAACGTTACCGATCAGATTTTGACCCGCCTTAATTCCGGCGCTCAGCAGCAGTCCAACACCGCTCGAACAACAACCAATCGATAGAAAGGACAGGGAAGAATCGGAGTTCTTCCCTACTTCCCGCCCAATGCAAAAAACGTTAAAAAAACCGGTTGCTCTGGAAGGATTTGGATTCTGGCGCTGCAGCGACGTTGTCGTAACGCTAAATCCAGCCGACCCGGATACAGGAATCGTCTTTATTCGAGACGACGTCCCCTCAGCGCCGCCCATACCGGCAAAGCTGAAAAACCGGATTACAGTAGAACGCCGGACGTCATTGGGAATTCAAAAAGACGGTCAGACGGTTGTTCAGGTCGATATGGTCGAACATCTAATGGCTGCTCTGTTTGCAACGGGAATTACAAACTGCTGCGTTCATGTCAGCGCACAGGAGCTTCCGGCTCTGGACGGTTCCGCTTTACCGTACGTTGAAGCTGTCAATAGCGTCGGAACCGTTGATCAGCAGGGAGAAAGAATTCAAAAACGCGTTACACAGTCCATTCGCGTCGGGACGGACAAATCTTATCTGGAAGTCGAACCGCCAAAACCGGAGGATTTGACGTCAACGATTCATTATGAACTGGATTATCCGCATTGTCCGGATATTGGCAAGCAGGAATTCCGGGTTGAGCTTGTTCCAGAAGTTCTTCAAAAGGAACTCGTCTCAGCCAGAACGTTTGCAACGCAGGAAGAAGCCAACGCGCTTCGATCTGCCGGGCTTTGCCAGCGTGTAACAACTCAAAATTGTCTCGTTTTTACGGGAAAAGGCGTACTGGACAACCAACTCCGGTTTCCCAACGAGTGCGCCAGACATAAAGCGCTTGATTTCACCGGTGATTTGTATCTCGGAGAAATCGAGTGGATAGGACGGTTTCATGGCGTCGGAAGCGGCCATGCGCTGAACTCTCAATTGTTGGAAAAACTGCTTCTAAGCGTCACACGCCGCCAGGAATAAAATTGAACCATGAGTAACCCCATTCGTATTGTTGTAATCGGCGCCGGTAAACTTGGAACTTTTCACGGACAGAAAATTCGAGCGCTGGAAGATGAATTAAATCTGGAATTTGCAGGCGTTGTCGACCCGTCAGAATCGCAGCGCGTTGCAGCTTGTCGAAAACTCCAATGCCGCGGTTTTGCGGATCTGTACGACGGTCTGTTAAACAACATCGACGCCGCTGTTGTAGCTGCGCCGACGCCTTTACACCGCGATCTGGGAGTTACGCTCCTTTCTCGTGGAATTCATACTTTAATGGAAAAGCCGCTGGCAATTTCTTCCGACCAGAGCGACGATATGCTCAACGAGTCCAGAAAATCCGGCGCGATTCTGCAAGTGGGGCACGTTGAACGGTTCAATCCCGCGTTCACAGAAGCCCAAAAGCACATCAATCAGCCTCGATACATTCATTCTAAAAGAGCCAGCGGGTTTACATTCCGTTCGACAGACGTCGGCGTTACGCTTGATCTGCTCATTCACGATATTGACCTTGTTTTGACGCTCGTCAACAGCCCGGTTAGTCACGTAGACGCCATTGGACGAACGCTTGTCAGCGGGCATGAAGACATTGTTCAGGCGCGTCTGACGTTTGAAAACGACTGTGTTGCCGACCTGGAAGCCTCGCGCATCAGCCGTACGCCAAGTCGAAGCATGGAGGTTTGGTCTGAAGACAGCTTTACGGAAATTGATTTCGCAAATCGCGTCATGACTTGCGTTCATCCAGATGAACAGGTTCTTTGCGGCGATTTTGACGTCAATCGGTTGGATAAAGAAGATTTGACCTATTTCCAGAACAATCTCATGGAAGAAATGCTTCCGCAGATGAGCCGGTCATTCGCTTCTGTAGACGCTCTGGAACTGGAAATGCGCGACTTTGTCCGCTCAATTGTCAGCGGTCGCGCCCCGCGCGTTACTGGTCAGGCAGGAGCAAGTGCGGTTGTTGTCGCGGAAAAGATTATCAATTCCATCAAACGCAATCAGCAGGTTCTGCATCGATTTGCTCCGATGCCGGAAATCTTCAGAATCGAAGATTACCGCAAAGCGGTCTAAGCTATGGATTTTGAGTTAGTCTCTCCGTTTAAGCCAGCTGGCGATCAGCCGCAGGCGATTGAAAAACTGATTGAGGGTTTGCGTCGAGGCGAAAAGATGCAAACCCTCATGGGCGTTACCGGCTCTGGAAAAACGTTTACCATGGCGAACGTTATCGCCGCCATGAACAGACCGACTCTGGTCGTTTCTCACAACAAAACTCTTGCCGCTCAGCTGTTTGCGGAATTCAAGGAATTCTTTCCGCACAACGCCGTTTCGTATTTCGTTTCTTACTACGACTACTATCAGCCCGAGGCGTACATTCCCCAGCGGGATATTTACATCGAAAAAGACGCCGCTGTCAACCAGCAAATTGACCGTTTGCGTCTGGCGGCGACAAGTTCGCTGGTTTCTCGGCGAGACGTTATTGTCGTTGCCAGCGTTTCGAGCATCTTTGGACTCGGTTCTCCGACGGACTACGTCAAGATGATTTTGTACGTCAACAAAGGCGACCGCATGGAACGAGACGAGCTGCTTTCCAAGCTGGTTGACGTCCAGTACGAACGCGACGACTACGACTTTACGTCCGGGAAATTCCGCGTTCGCGGCGACTGCGTTGACGTCTTCCCAACATCTGAAGAACACGGCGTTCGCATTGAATTTTGGGGCGACGAAATCGATTCCCTGTCCGCCATCAACCCGACAACCGGCGAAGTCATCCAGAAAATGGACTCGCTGATTATCTTTCCCGCCAAGCATTTTGTTCTTCCGGAGGAGAAAGTCGAAGAGTCGCTCATTCGCATCCGGACGGAACTCAACCAGAGACTGGAAGAACTCAGAAGCCAGGATAAACTTCTGGAAATGCAGCGGCTGTCCGCTCGAACCCGGTACGACATCGAGATGATCAAGCAGGTCGGGTACTGCCCGGGAATCGAGAACTATTCCCGGCATCTGAGCAACCGTCAGCCCGGCGAGCCGCCAGATACGCTTTACTCGTTCTTCCCGGACGATTTCCTGCTCTTTGTCGACGAGTCCCACGTTACCATCCCGCAAATTCGCGGCATGCAGAACGCTGACAGAAATAGAAAAAAGACGTTGATCGAACACGGATTCCGGCTTCCGTCTGCGCTGGACAACCGTCCGCTGACGTTTGCCGAATGGGAATCGAAAATCAATCAGGCTATTTTCATTTCCGCCACGCCCGGACCGTACGAGGAAGAACACTGTCCGAAATATATCGAACAGGTTATTCGTCCGACGGGGCTGCTGGATCCGGAAATTGAAGTCAGCCCGGCGAAAAATCAGGTTCCCGACCTGCTTCAGCGCGTAGAAGAACGCATCCAAAAGAAAGAGCGCGTTCTGGTTACGACGCTTACCAAGCGGCTGGCGGAAGACGTCTCGGCGTACTTTGTTAAAAAGGGAATCCGCTGCAAATGGCTTCACAGCGAGCTGGACGCCTTCGAGCGGGTCGATTTACTAAAAGACTTGCGCGAGGGCGCGTTTGACGTTCTGGTGGGCGTCAACCTGCTGCGCGAGGGTTTGGACTTGCCGGAGGTGTCGCTGGTCGCCATTCTCGACGCAGACAAAGAGGGCTTTTTGCGCTCGGAAACGTCTTTAATGCAGACCATCGGCAGATCCGCCCGAAACGTCAACGCAAAGGTCATTCTGTACGGCGATAAGATCACGCCTGCCATGCAAAACGCGATTGACGAAACCGCTCGCCGCCGTGCCTTGCAGGAAAAGTACAACAAAGAACATCACATCACGCCCAAAACCATTCAACGGGCTATTTCCAAGGGAATTCAGGCGGAAGCCGACGCTTACGTCAAATCGAATTCCGCCGTCGGGATTCAGCCTAGCAAACAGGCGACTGAAGCGTACATTCAGGAACTTCAGACGCAAATGCTTGCCGCGACAGACAATCTGGAATTCGAACGCGCTGCCATGCTTCGCGATAAAATCGAGGAATTAAAAGGCAATAGGCAATAGGGAATAGTGTTTTGTCTTTGGCGAATTTAATATTATTCCTGGCTCTATTCCCTAATCCCTACTCCCTAACCCCTGTTTCCTAATCGTCAAGGTTCTCTTTTTCGGAAAAATTGTCCGAATAAATTCGCTTTTTGAGAAAATTTTCCCGTGGAGGGTTCCATTTATATAAAATTCATATTATAATAAAATTGAATTGTCAGGAACGGGGCGGTGTTGTCCTTTGCTGGCAAATGGGTAAGTATATGATTTGTTTCAGACAAATAAAATATACAAATAACAACAATTCCATTTTTGAAAATCGTTTGGGAGAAAGTAAAATGACTTGCGTTCGACGTTTGTTTTTCGGTCTTCTCTCCGCATTGATTCTCGGCGGGATGTCATTCGACGCCATAGCGGCTGCGCCCAACGGCGACAAAGCCAACGTCGAATCTATTGATCTGTTTCAGGGAATCAAAGACGGCAAGATTGACGCCAAAATTGTATTTAAAAATCGTAAAAGCGCCGTTGTTTCCGTTGAAAACAAAACAAAACAGCCACTCAACGTTGTTATGCCTGCAGTCGCAGGAGCTGTTCCGGTTCTGGCTCAGATGGGCGGCGGCGCTAATGAAGGCGGTTTGCAGGGCATGATGGAAGACATGGACGGCGGCGGTGGCGGCGGCGGTATGTTCCGTGTTGCTCCGGAAAAAGTCGTTCGTCGAGACGTCGAAGCCATCTGTCTTGATCACGGCAAGAAAGACCCAACTCCGTTTACAGAATACAAAATCAAGCCGATTGAAGAAGTTACCGATCGTCCCGCCGTTATCGAACTGGGCAAAATGATGGGCAAAACCAAAGTTGACCACGAAACCATTCAGATGGCTGCCTGGATGCTCAACAACGACCTGACGACCAGCGATCTTGCCAAAGAAACCTGGACAAGCGCAAACGGCGCCAAGTCCCCGGTTTATTCGCAGGCGAAACTTCAAAAAGCCGCCAGTCTGGCTCAGTTTGCAATGCAGAAGGCGCAAAGCGAACAGACGTTCATCGAACCCTACGTTCCTACGCCCAAAAGCGAATCGGAAAACTAAGGTTGACTATCAATATTAACTTGTAAATGGTTGGCAGTAAACAGAGGCGATTGTCCCGGTTTATTGCCGACCATTGTATTTTATTCTATACACTCTTTCTAACTTGTAACAACATGAAACGTTTTTTTCTTTGTTCATTGTTTCTTTCCGCGATAATTTGCGGAATTTGTAACAATTCTAACGCCGAAGAAGGCAAGATTCGCATCGCTCTGTATAAAGACGGCGGGGTTTCAGACGGATACAAAAACGACGTTGCCGTCATGGAGCAAGACCCGACTCTGGAATTCGAGCTGGTCAACGGTCAGCAGATTCGCGACGGCGTTTTGAAAAACTTTGACATTGTCTTCCTGCCAGGCGGAAGCGGAAAAGGACAGGCTAAATCCATGGGAGAAGACGGCGTCAAACAGGTTAAAGAGTTTGTCAAGTCTGGAAAGGGCTATATCGGAATCTGCGCCGGGGCGTATTTCCCGATTCAGCAGGAGTTCATCAACGCGAAAACCAAAGACCCCCGCTGGCAGCGAGGATCGACGGAATTGATGATTGAGTTCTCCGAACTCGGCTTGAAAATCGTCGGCGATAAATTCAAGGGGCTGCAGGAAGTTCATTACGGCAACGGTCCGGTTATGGACGTCAATATGATTCCCAACAAACCCAACGTCGAAGTCCTGGCTTGGTACAGAACCGAAACCGCAAAGAACGGGACGCCGGCGGGAATTCAGGTCAATTCGCCGGCTATTCTTTTGACGACTTACGGCAAGGGAACGGTTGTAACAATCAGCCCGCACCCGGAACGAACCCCGGCGATGAACGAAGTCCTGCTCAAGCTCATCCATCACGTTGCCGACAACCTCTGCTTTGAGAAAGAATCGCAATGCGTTCTCAGAACGGAAACGTCGCAGCCCAATCCGGTTATCGCCCCGGCTGTTCCGTATATGGACGCGATGGGTTCGGTAGAATGGATTCCGGAAAAAGACGTCGCCTGGTTTGTTACGTCCAAAAAGCTCCCGTTCCGCGCTGGCGAGAAATACAAGGGGCTTCCGTATACGCAAGACGCTCGATATACGAATCTGGAAATGTTCAAGGAACTGCTCAAAGACGTAAACGGTCAGCCGATTTACACCGGACCGACTGAACCCGATAAATACCGCGGTACAGACTGTTCCAGTTCCTGCTCGTATTCCTGGAAGCAATACATTCCTTATCTGCCGATTATGAAAACATGGCACATGGAGCCGGGCGATTGGCAGATTATTCACCCGCAAACCGGCAAAACCGTGTCGATTTTCAAACGCGTTGGCGATTATCGTTTTACCGACTTCCACAAAAGCAAAGACGTCATTGCGGAAAACGGCCGCGAGGCTATGGAACGCTGTTACGACCAGCTTCTGCCGGGCGACGCCCTGGTTAAACGTCCGCATGGACACGTCATGATGGTTTGCCGGGTCGATAAAGCGGCGAAGATCGTCTACGTTACCGAACAGGCGGGAACCAATCCGGATGACAGATCGCAGTTTATCAGCGACCATCAAACCTGGCGCGTTCAACACCCGTTCACGTACGACAAACTCATTGAAGACGGCTATCTGCCAATCGCGATTAACGAAGACATTTTAACGAAGTAATTAGCAATTGACGCAAGCGTTACAATAACTATTCCCTACTCCCTATTCCCTACTCCCTTGCCTTGTACAATCATGATTAAAAGAACGCTTTGTCTGTTAGCGGCGTTATCCTGTTTTTGTTTAACAACAATTGCGGACGAGTCGCCTCAAGCCTCGACGATTCGCGTCGCGATATACGGAGACCGCGGCGCGGACGGGTTCAAACTGTTCCAGCCGCTACTGAAAGACGTCTCGGATATTAAAATGGAAGTCCTCAACGGAGAGCAGATTCGCGACGGCGCTCTGGACAAGTTTGATCTGCTCATTCTTCCCGGCGGAAGCGGATCTGGACAAGCTAAATCTCTGGGAACCGAAGGCGTTAAAAAGGTCAAACGGTTTATCGAGTCAGGAAAAGGTCTTATCGGCATTGGCGCCGGGGCGTATTTCACGCTGCAGCAGGATATTATTAACGCTCGAACCAAAGACCCTCGCTGGGATCGCGGCATTACAAATCTGAAAATTGAATTTTCCGAGCTGGGCTTGAATATCGTCGGCGATAAATTCAAGGGAGAACAGGAAGTTTCTTACTGCAGCGGTCCGGTTATGGACGTCAACTATTCCATCATTCGTCCGAATTCTGAGGTCTTGGCGTGGTACAGAACGGAAACGGCGCAAAACGGAACGCCAAAAGGAATTCAAGTCAATTCCCCGGCGATTCTCCTGACGGCATACGGCAAAGGAACCGTCGTTATCGTCAGTCCGCGTCTGGAACAAACCCCGGCGATGAAAGAGGTTGTAGTCAAGCTCATTCGTCACGTTGCGGACAACCGCTGTTTTGGAAAAGAACCATCGTGCGTCCTCAGAACAGAAACGTCGCAGCCCAATCCGATTGTTGCGTCCGCTGTTGAGTACATGAACGCTATGGGAACGGTCGAATGGATTCCCGCTGAAGAAATCCCGTGGTACTCGCCGTCTAAAAAAGTCTCGTTTCACGCTGGCGAAAAATATAAAGGACTTCCGTACACTCAAGCCGGGCGATATACCAGTCTTGAACAGTTTAAAACATTACTCCGCACAGACGCAAACGGTCAGTCCGTTTACTCCGGTCCGTTTGGCGCTAAACAATACCGCGGAACGGACTGTTCCAGTTCCTGTTCGTATTCCTGGAAACACGTCATTCCCTATTTGCCAGTTATGTATACTGGAAACATGGGACCTGGCTACTTGCATATAATCAATCCGCAAACAGGAAAGACTGTCCCGATTTTTAAGCGCGTTGGGGATTATCGTATAAAAGATTTCCATAAGAGCAAAAACGTCATTGAGGAAAACGGTCGCCCGTTTATGGAACGCTGTTACGACCAGCTTCTGCCCGGCGACGCTCTGATTAAACGTCCGAGCGGTCACATCATGATGGTTTGCCGAGTCGATAAAGCTGCAAAAGTCGTCTATGTTACCGAGCAGACAGGAACGATAAGAAACAATCAAACCTGGCGGATTGAACATCCGATGCCGTACAGCAAACTTTTGGACGACGGCTATTTGCCCATTGCGATTAACGAGGACATTTTAACAAAGTAATCAGCAATTGTCGCAAGCGCAACATTAACTATTTCCTATTCCCTATTCCCTACTCCCTTATATCATGATTAAAAAAGCGATTTGCCTTTTTGCGGTATTATCCTGTTTTTGTGTAACAGCATTTTCCGACGATGAACCGGCTCCGCATCAGCCGAAAATTCGCTTGGCGGTTTACGGAGACGAAGGCGCAGGCGGCTGGAAACGGTTCCCTCCGTTGGTGGAGAACGACCCGACTATCGAAATGGAAGTTCTCAACGGACAGCAGATTCGCGACGGCGCATTGGACAAGTTTGATCTGCTTATCCTGCCGGGCGGAAGCGGAAAAGGTCAGGGAAAATCCATGGGACCGGAAGGCGTTGAAAAAGTCAAGCAGTTTGTCGCGTCTGGAAAAGGGTTTATCGGAATTTGTGCTGGCGCGTATTTCCCGATTCAGCAAGGCTTTCTCAACGCTCAAACCAAAGACCCACGATGGCAGCGTGGCGTTACGATGTTAAAAATCGAGTTTTCCGAACTTGGTCTAAAGACGTTTGGCGACAAGTACAAGGGGCTTCAGGAAATCAAGTACGGCAACGGTCCAGTGATGAACATAAACGTTTTCCCCGACCGCCCCAAGGTGGAAGTCTTGGCGTGGTACAGAACGGAAACGGCGGAAAACGGAACGCCGGAGGGGATTCAGATTAACTCGCCTGCCATGCTCCTGACAACCTACGGCAAGGGAACGATGCTCATTCTCAGTCCGCACCCGGAACAAACGCCGGAACTGCACGGCTTGATGATGGAAATGATTCGCTTTATCGCCCAAAAGAGCAAAGACGCCTGCAGAGAAAAGTAACCCTAATCGGATTACTTCAAAGCGTTTATTTCCGTCTGTAAATTTTCCAAGAATTTCCCGGCGTGAGAGCCGTCCATTTGCGTATGATGGAACTGAAAAGAAATGGTCAGAGAATATCTGAACCATTTCTTTTTGTATCGTCCCCAAATGAGAAACGGGTTATTGAAAATACCGCTGTACATGCCGACCGCGCCATCAATTTCGGTTTCGACGATGGCGGACGTCCCAATAACCATACAGTCTTTTGACAGATCTCTGTTCTGACAGGTTTGAGCGGTTTGAGACGTGTACGTTAGATACTCCTGATTAAACGTCTCTAAATCGTCGGAGAATGAAATGTCGCAGGAACTGACTTCGCCGTTTCGGTTTTTAACAATCGTATTCACAGCGAGTTGGTCGTATTGTATGAGCTTTTCCCCAACCGGGAGAAGATAGAATTCTTTAATCCCAACCGCGGCTTTTCCGATGCAGTAGTCCAGAAGCATATTGAACTTCATGCCCCGTCGTTTGCTGACCTTAATCAGGTTTGTAACGTCAACCGTCTTGAAAAAGGTTACCATCGGATTGGGCGCGTGCAGCCAGAGCGCGTACGCACCCTCTCTGGTCGTGTCCTTGGGATCAACTTCTTTTGGCATAAATTCTCCTTTGATTGGCGATGGGAATTTTCTGGAAACTACTGAGAATTTCCCCAGCTATTCTCAGCAGTTCCCAGAATCCTCCCAGCTATTGTTCATCTGCCCACAGTTCGCACTGGTTCATTACTGTAACAATCGCGTCTTCCATTCCCTCTGGCGGATAGCGATGTTCTTTTAATAGTTTCCGAATCATCATACGCATTTTGGCTCTGGCGCTGTCGCGTTTTTGCCAGTCGATAGTTCGATTTTTTCGGAGCGTTTCAGTTAATTCTTTGGTAATGGCGATAAGTTCTTCATTTTCGTAGAAGTCCTTAATTGCCTGTGGTTTTGTGATAGCGTCATAGAAAGCCAATTCATCTGCTGTTAAACCTAGTTTTTCTCCGGCTTGATGCGCTTCCTGAATCTGTCGCGCCAGATTGAGCATTTCTTCAATAACCTGTTCGTTGGTTAGCAAACCGTTGAGATAGCGGTTCATTGCCTGCTGCATTAACTCGCTGAACTTCTCTGCTTTTACAAGGTTGGTTCGTTTGTAGATATGAATCTGCTCGTCAATAAGTTTTCTCAACAACTCGACAGCCAGATTCTTCTCTTTCATTTTTGCGATTTCTTTAAGAAATTTGGGATCGAAGAGAGAAAAATCCTCGTTTCTGTCAGAGAACAGATTGATTACGCCGCCGCTTTTAATGCACTGCTTTAAAAGCTCGTTAATTTTAGCGTTGATTTCCGGGAGGGATAATCTTCTGCCGACCCCCTGACTGATAATTCGCATTAGCAGGACTCGCACCGCTTCAAAAAACGCTGCCTGTTCGCGTTCATTCTCTTGAGCGATTGAAGAACACAGAGAAAGCGCTTTATTCAATAACAGCGCTTCTTTTACATAATTGTTGCGAGTTTCCTCCCGTGAGACGTCCATAAGAAAGTTGACCGCGCCGGTAATCGTTCTGCCCGCTGTCAGTTCGTTGCCATTGAAAAATGCGGAGTAATCAAACGAATGAAGTAAATCGCGGCAAATGGACAGTTTTTCCTGAAATTTGGGATACGCAGTTTGAGCAATATCGGTATTGCCATAATTCTTTCTGTCTCGAACGGTGTACTCGTTCATTGCCTGTTTTAAATAGGCAGCTATGCCAACGTAATCGACGATTAGACCGCCTTCTTTATCCCGGAAAACCCGGTTTACCCGAGCTATCGCCTGCATG
>CACXSS010000029.1 GCA_902770245.1 uncultured Planctomycetota bacterium
CTGGCGTTGCCGATAATGTCTTGCCACTCTTCCGGATCTTTATTGGAAGATGTCATAACGACTTTAACTTTTTCTTTCCAGCCTGGGCGCAGTTCAAGAATGCGTTCGTAAATTTTCATGGCAATAGCTCTGGAGTAGGCAACGATCATCGCCTTGCCGGTAAGCAGGTTTTGACGATAGTTTTCGTAATGATCCAGAATGTCGTCAACCAGAGATTTTATTGTGTCCTCGTTGCCGAGAATCGCTTCCATCTGCGACAACTCCCGCTTGCTTTTTTCGATTATGGCTGGGTCTGAATTATGCGCCATGACGTCATATTCCGCGTCGATAAGCTGAAGCGTGGTTTCGTCCAGTTTTAGTTTAATAACGCGGCTTTCATAGTACACCGGACGCGTTGCGCCGTCTTCGACCGCCTGCGTCATATCGTAAACGTCGATATAATCCCCGAAAACCTCGCGAGTGTTTCGGTCTTCCAGCGAAACGGGCGTGCCAGTAAAGCCGATATAGGTTGCGTTCGGGAGCGTATCGCGGATAATGCGGGCTATGCCAATAGTCTTTTTGGCGACCAGTTCCCCGTCCTCGTTTTTGGTCATTTTGATTTTTTGCGTCAGACCGTATTGCCCGCGATGAGCTTCGTCAGCCATAACTATGATATTTCTTCTCGAAGAAAGCGGTTCGCCAGGCTCTTCAAACTTTTGCATCGTTGTAAAGATGATGCCGTTGGCTTTTCTGCCTTCCAGAAGCGTCTTTAGATGTTCGCGGCTTTTCGCCCGAACCGGCGTCTGACGAAGGAAATCCTTGCATTTGGAAAACTGAGAATACAGTTGATCGTCCAGATCGTTTCTGTCTGTAATAACGATGATCGTTGGGCTGTCAAGCGCCGATTGAAGCAAATGAGCGTAAAAGACCATCGAAAGGGACTTTCCGCTTCCCTGCGTATGCCAAAAGACGCCGCCTTTGCCGTTGGTTTTCGTTGCTCTTTGGGTGGATTCAATCGCCTTGCGAACGGCAAAATACTGATGATAGCCCGCCAAAATTTTGACGTTGTTCAGACCGTCGTTGGAAAAGAGAATAAAGTTCTTTAGAATATCGAGCAGACGTTCTTTTTCAAACATGCCCTCAAAGAACGTATCAAAGTTGGCAAAGCGCGTATTCTCATAACTGCCGTCTGCTGTTTTCCATTCCATATAGCGGTCTTCGCCCGCCGTTATCGTACCGGCGCGGCTTTGAGCCATGTCGGACATAACGCAAATGGCGTTGTATATAAACATCGACGGAATAACGTGCATATAGTTGCGAATCTGCGTGTACGCTTCAGACGCGTTGGTTTCCTCGCGAGAAGGAGATTTTAACTCTATAAGAACGACCGGCAAACCGTTGACAAACAGAAGCGCGTCCGGACGCTTTTCTTCGTATTCAACAAATGTCCATTGATTGGCTATAATAAAAGAGTTGTTATCTGTATTGTCATAATCTATTAAATAGCAGAGGGCGGAACGTTCTTTGCCGTTTTCCGTATAGCGGACTTCGATTCCGTTTTGAAGATAGTCCATAAACGCGGCGTTTTTCTGAACCAGCTCGCCGTTTTCAAAGTTCTGGAGTTTAAATAGAGCGTCAGAAATCGCGTCTTCCGGAAGCTGCGGATTGAGCCGATATAAAGCGTCTTTTAGCTCGTCCATATACAGCGGTATCTGATAATCGCGTTCTATATCGTAGCCGCATTTATGCGTATACCCCATCTTCTCAAATAGCTGAATAACGGCGTTTTCGTAACTGGTTTCTGTGTAGGGCATGATTGGTAATAAAGGTTGGACTGGGAAAGGCTGGGATTTGCTGGGAATTTTTGGGAACTGCTGGGAGTTTTCTGGGAATCGCTGAGAGTTTTCCCAGAAGTCTCCCAGCTACTCCCAGAATTTTCCCAGCTATTATATGATAATCTAATTCTTACCGAAATAATGTCAAATCTTTTTGCGCTTTAGTATCAGTTTCCATTCGTTTTATACAATGCTCATTCCTCCAGCATTGCGGCAACCGCTTCTTCTGCTGTGTTGTACGGACCGTTGAGATTAACTCTGTTTCGGCTTTCGTTTACAGCCTGCCTGATATTCTCGGGAAAGGTTTTGTGGCGAACCTCAAAGGGTAAACCGTTATTCTCTACTGCGACAGTCAAAAAAATTCTTACCGCTGTAGAAGTATCGAATCCCAGACTTGCGAAAAGGTTGTCCGCCTTCGCTTTAAGGTCATCGTTAATTCTAATTTGCAAATTTGCCATAATAATCTTGTATTGAATATGATAATGGCGTTTTTGTTTTTATTTAATATTCTTTCTGAAGTTGAAACAAAGAAAATATACTGGAAAATCAAAATTGTCTTTTGATAAAATGATTTGAGCTATTCTGGTTGGAGCCTTAGGAGCAGTTATTTGTTCCATTGGTCTTTTTACAGTCATACCATACTGATAATTTGATATATGATTATAATACTTTTCCCAAAAAACGCCATAATCCGCAGCGGAAACATATGCAACTATAAAAGTTGCAATTCCTAACATATTGTAATTTTGAGTTGCTTTAACAATATGTTTGTCAATGTAAGCGGTATCAACACTGTCTAGTTTTAATCCTTCAAATAACCCTATTTCTTTTCCTTCTTTCGTTGATATTAGAATATCAACTTCGCCGGCGTTTTTCCCATTATAAGAAATGCCATACCGAGCCTGATCTTTAATTTCGTATTTCTTCGTAAGCTTCAACATACTCCTGATAATATCATTAATATTATCCTCACCAGATTCTTCATTGAAGTTTACATTACTACTTATTAATTCTTCTCCAATTATTATTAAATCTTGAAGAAGTGAATTGGCTGCTGATAAATCTGCTTCAAATCTCTCTGCTTCGGTTGGAAAAATATCCTCAACATTACCAGCCATTGCATTAGCAATGTTTTTAATTCTTTTCGCTTCATCAGCTAAGTTATCATTATAATTACAATCATATTCGGATTGCCATTTTATTAAGTCCTCACGAATTCCAAGAAGTTCAAGAATAACTCGACCAACAATGGAATCGCTTTCATTATTCCAGAATTTTCTTAGTTTTTTAGCTTTAGAGGGTTCAGATGTATATTTAGGATTTGAGTAAACGTCAATGTTTGAACATTCTGCAATTAATGCGCCAAATTGACTGTTACTAAGGTTTAAAACATACCCCCCTTCCATATTAAAAAGCTTTTCCATAATAGCTTTATCTCTGAAAGAAAACTTTAGTATGTTAGTATTAGAAGCTTCTTCGTGGGAAATTCTATTTTCTTTAATTTTTTTAACTTTCACTTCATAATGATCAGGAGTTACTCCCAATTTTCCCCACTGAAATTCAATGTCAATAACAAGATATTTCTCAAATTTACCAGCTGGCAGGTTGCGTTTAATAATATCATTTTCTTCAATATCCAATTTACAATCGTCGATAATAAAAAGATTGTTTTCAAAATGGGTCTCAATATTTTCTATTGTTTTTCCAGAAACTTTAATAAGTGTGACTCGTTCTTTTGTATATAAAAAATTAAATGCTTTTTTCATCTTATTCTCTTTTAAAGCTTCGTTAGATTTTTGAGCTTATATTATATCACATCAATAATTATAAGTCAAGTCCCCCAATAATTAAAATTGTAACAATTAAACATTAATTTCGCCGCTCATCAGTTTTGGAACAAGTGCGTCGCGGAGAGAAGACAAGTTATTAATCTCAAGTCTGTTTATATATACTGTTTCAAGCATAGGTGAAACAATTTGATTGAATTGCTCAAAATATTCAGTTGTAGGGATACAAATAGGATATTTCATAATCTGCTGTTTATCGCCGCGAGGCATTTTTGTTCCTTTTACGCCTGCTACCACATAATCAAAAAAATTATCTGAATACAAAGCGCTATAAAGATATGTAGAAAGCTCACGATTATTGGGTACAAAACAGAGAACATCCGTTGAACAACCACAATCTGAAAAACAATAAAGGATTTTTTTGAAATTAGGTCGTATATTAGATACAAGAACATCTCCTTTTTTACATGCTGTTGTCTGCTTGATATTGGGAAGAGAAGTAGCCTGCAAAGTGCCTTGACGATTTGGCTGCATATTCTCTGTTGAGAAATAATTATCTAATGTTAGATATTCAACATTAACCTTATTATTTGAATAACAACATATATCGGAAATTGTCCCCATTTTCCAATCCTTTGGCATTTTTCCGCCAAAAGGTTCGAAATCGACAAACCACGACTTGAATATCGCTTGCGCTTGCTGTTCTAAGTTGGCGTTAATTCTGTTGTTTAACTCGATTTTTTCAGATAATGTGAAATAATAGTCCCCAATAATATGTTGGATAGATAAAGGTGGTAGTGGGATAGCAAGCTCTTTCAGGAACTCTTTTTTAAAGTGTGGAATTGTATCTCCAACACTTGTAATCCTAATTTGTTCCTGTAATTCTCGACTTCTTAATAACGCAAGTAAATATTTGTTATAAAGCTGGGAAGAATCAGCTCTAAAAGCCATCATATCCTGTGCTATACAGAAATCTATATGTTCAGGGCAAAAGCATACTCTTCCTGGCGTTCCCTTATTCACAAATATTATATCTCCACTTTGGGGATGAGCGCGAAACCAATTCTCGTAGGTATCCCTTGAAATATACCTGACTTTTTCATAGACCGGATATAAATTTTCATTTCTAATACAGTTTGTAGCAATAAGGACTATCTCACAAGCTTTTTCTTGCGAAACTGTTGGAACGGTTTTCCCACGATTATCAACAATGAACTCTAAAAGGTCAGGTAATGGTTTTTGCGGATAATCTTTCCAAATGTTAACCATAATTTAATAGTCCTTATTTTTAATTTTTCAAGTCGTATAATTAGTATTTTTTCGTTCTTCTTTTGCGGGCGACACGCCCGCGATCCAGCGGCTCAAACCTCGTACCCAATCCCCTTCAGTTTCTCTCGAATTTCCTTTTCCAGTTTGCGGGATTGTTTGAACATCTCCGAAAGCTCCGACGTCAGCCGCGTCATCTTTTCATCGAACGGCTCCCCATCGTCTTCCTGTTCCTCAATTCCAACGTACCGTCCGGGCGTGAGAATGTAATCCTGTGCGGCGATTTCCTGAGTTGTCGCAACGGCGGAAAACCCTTTGACTTCTTTTAATTTGCCGTTCTGGAACTTGTGGAATGTATCGGCTAGTTTCTCAATGTCCTCGTCGGTAAAATCGCGGTGTTTACGGTCAACCATATACCCCATTTTTCGGGCGTCAATAAACAGAGTTTTTCCTTTCTGTTTTTTGTCCTTGCTGATAAACCAGAGCGTAACAGGAATCGTTACGCTGTAAAACAGCTGAGTCGGCATGGCGACAATTCCTTCTACAAGGTCAGCTTCAATAATATTCTTTCGAATTTCGCCTTCGCCGCTGGTCTGCGTTGACAAAGCGCCGTTGGCAAGAACCAGCCCGATTTTACCCTTCGGGGCGAGATGATGTATCATGTGTTGTATCCAGGCGTAGTTGGCGTTTCCTGCTGGCGGAACTCCGAATTTCCAGCGAACGTCTTCTCTGAGCTTGTCCTGTCCCCAGTTGGACAGGTTAAAGGGCGGATTTGCCATGATAAAATCCGCCTTGAGCGTTTTGTGCAGATCGTTGAAAAACGTGTCAGCGTGATACTGTCCGAGGTCAGCGTCAATCCCGCGGATAGCCATGTTCATCTTTGCCATTTTCCAGGTGTCAGCGTTGGATTCCTGACCATAGACAGAGATAGCGCCTCTGTTTCCGCTGTGCGCCTGAATGAATTTGGCGCTTTGAACGAACATTCCGCCTGACCCGCAGCAGGGATCGTAAACCCGGCAGTTGTCAAACGGATTAAGGATAGAAACGATTGTTTTAACGATGCTTGACGGCGTATAGAATTCGCCGCCTTTAACGCCTTCGTACGCGGCGAACTGAGCGATACAGTATTCATACGTGCGACCGAGCAAATCTTTGCTACCCTCTGTATCGGACATATCCATATTGGTAAACAAATCGACCACTTCGCCCAATACGCGCTTGTCCAAGTCTGGGCTGGCGTAATTTTTAGGCAAAACGTTTTTCAACGACTTGTTTTCCTTCTCAATGGCTCTCATCGCATCGTCGATAACCGTTCCGATTTCGGGCGTGTGAGCCGCGGCGGAAATTTCCCTCCATCGCGCTTTTTTCGGAACGAAAAAGACGTTCTCCGCGAGGTATGCGTCGGGTTCGTTCTCAAAACCGTCCCCTTCCTCGACAAGTTCGTTATAACGGTTTTCAAAAGCGCTGGAAATGTACCGAAGGAAAATAAGTCCTACGATAATTTTTCGGTATTCTGCCGCGGGAATATGCCCCCATAAAACGCACGCGGCATCCCATATTTCTTTTTCAAATCCGATATTGGCGTTATTGACCATAATATACAAGGTAACAGGTGGGAGTTTTCTGGGAATTTGCCGGGAAGATTCTGGGAACTGCCGGGAAAAAATCCCAACTGTTCCCAGCCTCTCCCAGCTTAGTTATCATTCGCTTTTAAGAATCGGCTTTTTCGCGGCGGTTACTTCGTCCGGACGGCTGATGGCGGTCGTGTGCGGAGCGTGATGGAGGTATTCAGAATCCATCTCGACAATCTTTTTCAGGCTTTCGACGGTGTAGTCCAGCATAGCCAGCGGTTCCGTTTCCGTCGGTTCGAACATGAGCGATTCATGAACGATCATGGGAAAGTAAATCGTCGGGGCGTGAATGCCGAAGTCCAGCAGCCCTTTGGCGATTTCCATCGCGCTGATTCCCTTTTCCTTTTTGAGGGATTCCGCCGAGGCGACGAATTCGTGCATGGGGTGTTCCGGGTGCGGAATGGGCAGGAAATCCTTGACCCGCGCCGCCAGGTAGTTCGCAGCCAGAACGGCGCGCTGAGCGGTTTTGCGAATCCCGTCCGCTCCCAAAACGCGAATGTATCCGTACATGCGGACAAGGACGCCCACCGATCCGAAGAACATGCGGACTTTCCCGATGCTGTGTTCGTTTCCGAAGTCGAGCTTGTATCCGTCGTCGGTTTGAATTACGCGGGGATGGGGAAGGTAATCTTTGAGGAAATCGGCAACGGCAATCGGACCGGCTCCGGGACCTCCGCCGCCGTGAGGAGCGGCAAACGTTTTGTGCGTGTTGAAGTGCATCATGTCCGCGCCGAAATCTCCGGGACGGGCGACGCCCATAATCGCGTTCATATTGGCGCCGTCAACGTAAACCAGCGCGCCGGCGTCGTGAACCATCTTCGCGATTTTGGAAATGTTCGGATCGAACAGCCCCAGCGTGTTCGGGTTGGTAATCATGAACACCGCCGTCTTGTCGGACAGCTTGGACTGCAAGTCGTCCAGATCGACCAGCCCTTCGGGAGAACTCTTGCAAACGACCAGCTTGAATCCAGCCATGGCGGCGGAAGCGGGGTTGGTGCCGTGAGCGGAGTCGGGCGTAACGACTTCTTTTCTGTTCGGGTCGTGTTCGCGGAAATACTTCGCAGCCACTTCCAGAGAGTTGAACTCTCCGTGAGCGCCAGCCGCCGCCTGCAGACTCACGTTCGGCAGCCCGGCAATCTCCCCCGTCCATTGCTGAACTTTATACAACAGTTCCAGAACGCCTTGAACGGTCGATTCCGGCTGGTACGGGTGAAGGTCGCAAAAGCCTTCCATGGTCGACCATTTATCGCAGCATTTCGGGTTGTACTTCATCGTACAGGAACCGAGCGGATAGAAATTGGCGTCGACGTTGTAGTTTTTGGACGACAGGTTGACAAAATGGCGCACGACGTCAATTTCAGCCAGTTCTGGCAGGCGGGGCGTCGATTCCGCCAGTTGGTTTGCCGGGAATTTTTGTGTAAAATCCACGGCGGGAACGTCCAGTTTCGGGAACCGCAGCGCGCGCGCTCCAGCATGGGACGTTTCAGAAAGCAGTTGTACGGGAAAATCTTTCATAACAAAAACTTGAAAAATAAAATACGTTCCGCGAGAGGGCTTGATAATTTGGGAAAATGATTCTTTGGGTTGTTCAAGCGGAATATATTAAACAGTAATTCTCGCTTGACGTTTGCCTCTCGCTATTATTTATTCTACTATTTTTCAGAAATAATTCAAGTATGCGCTACCCTCCAAAAATCTGGAGGGGAACGCTTTGCGTCAATTGTTAATTGCTAATTGCAAATTGCTAATTGATAATTGTCCCGCCCCCTTGCTTTTCTCCCTTTTATATATATAATTATTAAGAGTGGTCAACACAAGCAGGAAGCAATTATCACGAAGGCGCAAGGCGACCTTCTGACCGCCAGTATTTTTACAAACTGATAAACAATGAGCAATCGACGCATACAACATCTATTGGGCGAAACCAGTCTTGAGGTTAAATGTATGGGGATGTTTGCCATCAGTATGGTTGTGGTAATCGCGCTGACCTTCACTCCCATCTGGTTTGCGGTAGAAAAACTAATCGCCAAGCAAAATCCTCAGACCGGACGTCTGCTGGTAGACGAAGTCGTATTGATTAAACATTGGGAAGCCTTTGAAGCTAATGAAAGCTACCAGCTCGTTCGCAAGGTCGTTCAATCTCAGCTTACACAGCAAAATTTTGAATACCAGGTTCTCAAGCCGGGCGCTCCCAACGAGAATCTGGACGACTTTGGCCGCGAAGCTATTGAGCGTTTTGCCTCCGTTATTCCAGACCGTTTCAAGGAAAAGCCGGATTTAACAACAGATTCAACTCAAAACAAAACGTCCAAATCAGCTTCTCAAACCGGATCGGACTCCTCTGACGCGGCGGCAGAACAAAAGAAGAAAGAACTGTTTGTAGATCAGGCAGTTGAACCAGACTATGTCGGTCGTCTCAATAACGGAAACTATGAGTACTATCAAGCCGTTCGAGCGCAGCGTTCCTGCGTTTCAGGTTTTTGCCATCCTGAACTTCAGCCTCAAAGTTTGACGGCTCTTCCCGGAGCAATAATACCTGGTACGTCCCCAATTCCGCCTGCGCCGCTGACCTCTCCTGATATCAGCGATTCTCCGGATGGAAAACTCATGGCGGTTGTTCAGGTCAATATTCCTCAACACCCTATGCAAAAGCTGGTTCGTCAAGCATTCAACTCGCTTCTTGGAATGGGTATTTTTGCCGTATTTTTGGGGTTGATTGCCTTTTCCATGACAATTCGGGCAATTATTATTAAACCGCTGACGTATCTGCGTGAAGTTACCGACGGGGTATTCCACGGCAACACGTCTTTGCGAGCGGAACTCAACACGGGAGACGAATTTTCAGACCTCGGTTCCGCTTTCAACCGAATGCTCAGACGTCTTATGTCAAGTCAGGAAGAATTGCAGGAAGCTAACGCGAACCTGAACAAAACGGCTGACCAACTGGCAAGCAAAAACTTGCAGCTTTACGAAAGCAACCAGGTAAAAAGCGACTTCCTGTCCACTATGAGCCATGAACTTCGCACTCCGCTCAATTCCATTTTGGGGTTCAGCGAAGTCCTGGGAGGAATAGAACAGCTCGATGCAAAACAAAAACGTTACGTTGCAAATATTCAGTCGTCAGGAAAATTGCTTCTTGCCATGATTAACGACATTCTTGACGTTGCCAAAATGGACAGCGGAAAAATGAACGTAAATGTAACAGAGTTTTCCATTGAACGAATTGTTTCAGCCCAGTGCGACATGGCTCGTCCTCTGGCGGAAAAGAAAAATATTGCTCTTGTAGAGGACGTCCCTGAAGGATTGCCGCCGCTTCAGCAAGATCAAAACCGAATTCAACAGGCTATTAACAACCTGCTTTCCAACGCCATCAAATTTACCCCGGAAGGAGGAACGGTTAAAGTCATTGTGAAACGGGATGAAACGGACAATATGCTTGTTTTATCTGTTTCCGATACGGGGATTGGCATTTCAGAAGAAGACCAGAAAAAGATTTTTGAAAAATTCAGGCAAGGCTCGGCTGCTATTGCCGATTCCGTTATGACGCGCGAATATACTGGAACAGGATTGGGCTTGTCAATTGTCAAAGAAATATGTAAACTGCTTCAAGGAGAAATCTCCGTTGAAAGTCAATTGGCAGTCGGAAGCGTTTTTACCATTCGCATTCCCTGGATACTCCAAGCGGCTCCGCCAGAGGAATCAAAACTGGATTCGGAACTGGAAGCGTTCAGCAAATCCACCTTTGACCGTTCAGGAAAAAGAGATTTCGGAAACAATCGTGAAAAATAAAATTCGTTCTGTTTGCAAGACCAGAACTTTGTATTATTTAAACATTTAACTATAACAACATTTATTATATCCATGACAAAAATAGCTATTGTTCAGCTCAACCCGACGCCGGGCGA
Source organism: uncultured Planctomycetota bacterium (assembly GCA_902770245.1). Classification (GTDB taxonomy): domain Bacteria; phylum Planctomycetota; class Planctomycetia; order Pirellulales; family Thermoguttaceae; genus RUG11551. Next base: position 10,404 of record CACXSS010000029.1, read on the forward strand.
CTTCGACAAGTCGGGAGCGAAGATTCTCGACGCGTTCAACAAGATTCCCAATCTGGATTCCTGGACGGCAGACGACTGGATTGTCTTTCCGTTTGGCGCTTTGAGCGGTTTTCCGCTCGACGACCTGAGATTCAATCCGGGATTCGTTCACGCCTATAAACAGGCGTGGGACAAGGTTTCTAAAAAACTTCCAGAATGCAAAGCCAATCTGATTTTTCGACATCCCGGTTCGCCGATGGAACATCGCGTTCTGGAATACGGCAAATTCAGAACGGAAAATGATACGGTTGACTATAAAATCCTTATCGAAACCAATCCCATTTCGTTTAACATCAACCCCAATCAGCTGATTTATACGGAATTCAAAAACCTCTGCGCTCAACGCGGCAAGCCGGGCGTTTTCTGCAACCTCGTTGGAGGTCAGGATTCGCTCATGTTTGAAGGCGGCTCGTTCGTCTGCAACGAAAAAGGACAGGTTATCGCTTCCGCCAAACGCTGGGAAGAAGACATTCTCATCTGCTCCCTGGACGACGAACCGATTCAGCTTGACGTTGGAGCCGCTGCGATTACTACTCCGGAAGAAAAGCGTCTGGAAGACATTTACCATGCGTTGACGATGGGAATTAAAGACTATGTCGAAAAGAACGGGTTCGACGGCGCGGTTATCGGTCTGTCAGGCGGAATCGACTCCGCTCTGGTTGCCGCGTTGGCTGTTGCAGCGTTGGGGTCAAATCGCGTTACCGCCGTTACAATGCCAAGTCAGTATTCCTCGTATGAAACGCTTCGCGACGCCAAACTGCTGGCAAACAACCTGGGTTTGAAACTTCATTCCCTGCCCATTAAAGAACCGTATGACGCCTTTAACAGCGCTTTAGCTCCGGTTCTGAAACAGTTTGACGCTCAGCGCGACCCTCAAAACCTGACGGATCAGAATCTTCAAGCGCGGCTTAGAGGCGTTTATCTCATGGCGTTGAGCAACCGCACCGGGCGAATCGTTCTCAATACGTCCAACAAGTCAGAAGGCTCTGTTGGCTACGGCACGCTTTACGGCGACCTGGTTGGCGGCTTGAGCGTTTTGATTGACCTTTGGAAAACCGACGTATGGGAGTTGTCACGCTGGATTAACAAAAACGCCGGGAAAGAGATTATTCCCGTTTCCACCATTGACCGAGTCCCGTCTGCGGAACTGCGTCCCCATCAGGAAGACCGTCATTCCATCCCCGACTATCCCGTTCTCGACCCCATCATGAAAATGTTTGTTGAACAGGAAAAGTCGCTCGAAGAAATCGTTGCCGCCGGATATGACCGTTCTGCGGTGGAATTGGCTTTGGAACTCTACAACCGCAACGAGTTCAAACGCCGTCAGTGCCCGCCGGGGCTGTATTTAACGTCTTGTCCGCTGGCTCAAAAGCAGCGTCCCATGACAAGCCGGTTCACGGAATAATTAGCAATTAGCAATTAGCAATTAAAACAGACGCAGAGCGTTCCGCTAGAACCGCGTTAGCGGTTCAATATCACTTGCCGTGGGTTTTAACCCACGGAATTTGGCGCAAAACAGGATTCCATTTTAAAATTCTCGCTACTCGCAACTCGCTACTCGCAACTACAATGACACAATCAACCAAGTACCAAAAGATCGGCGCGTTAGAAAACGTTGAGCTGTTCAAAAACTACTGCGCTGAACTCGGAATTGACCTTCCCTGCGACGACGAAATTCTTTCCGAAGAACAGGGGTCGCCGATGGCGCAGCCTCTGGCGATTGGAACCAAAATCGTCGGCAACCGCTGGGCGATTCATCCCATGGAAGGCTGGGACGCCAACCCGGACGGCAGCCCGTCAGAAACCGTCTTGCGCCGATGGAGCAACTTCGGCAAATCCGGCGCAAAGGTCATTTTTGGCGGCGAAGCGTTTGCTGTGCGTCCTGACGGTCGCGCCAATCCGCGTCAGCTGTACTACAATCCGGACAACGTTGACAAGTCGCTGGAATTATTGCGTCAGACGGTTATAACAGCTCACGAAAACGCGTTTGGCTCCGGCTCCTCCTCCGATCTGCTTCTGGGATTGCAGCTGACCCATTCCGGGCGGCAGTCCATTCCGACTACGGCGGGACCCGAGCCGAGAATTGCGTATCATCACCCTGTTTTGGACAAACGCAAGGGAATCGACCCGAACGACGATTCTAAAATTCTCACGGATGAAGAACTGTACGAGCTGACTGACTGTTACGTCGAAACGGCAAAAGCGGCTCAGCGAGCGGGCTTTGACTTCGTCGACGTCAAGCATTGTCACGGATACCTTGGTCATGAACTGCTTTCCGCGTACGACCGTCCCGGCGATTTCGGCGGGTCGCTGGAAAATCGCACCCGATTCATGCGGATTATTATCGACAAGATTCGCGCTGCGTGTCCGGGATTGATGATTGGCGTTCGTCTGTCGTTCTTTGATATGGTTCCCTATCAGCCTGACCCGAACGACGCGGAACCCGGCAAACTGGGACGGGGCGTTCCGGTAGATTATCCGATTCCGTACTCCGGTTTCGGTTTGAATCGAAACAATCCGATGGAAATCGACCTGACGGAACCGATTCAACTCATTGAGATGGTAACCGCCCAGCCGACAGCCGACAGTCCCAAGCCGACGGCACATATTGATTTGCTCAACCTGACCGCCTGCTCGCCGTATTACACGCCACACGCGTCGCGTCCAACGTTCTTCCCTGCCTCAGACGCCTATCAGCCGCCGGAAGACCCGCTTTTGGGCGCGTTCCGCATACTTAACGAGGCGCGAAAAATCAAGGAACGATTCCCGTCTCTTCCGATTATCGGAACCGGGTACACGTATTTTCAGGATTTCCTGCCGCAGGTGGCGCAGGCGGTCGTTCGCGCCGGCTGGACGGATATGGCGGGCATCGGACGCATGGTCTTGTGCTATCCCGATATTATCGCCGACTCTCTGGCTGGCAGACCGCTTGACAAACGCCGCATTTGCCGCACGTTCAGCGACTGCACAACCGCGCCGCGCAATGGCTTAATCAGCGGCTGTTTCCCTCTGGACGAGTTCTACCGAAACCGGGAAGAGGGCGCTGTCTTGCGAGACAAAAAAGCGCAGATCCGAAAAAAGCTTGGGGGAAAATAGGGATTAAGGCAGTAGGCAAGAGGCAGTAGGCAGTAGTGAGGATTGACGAGTTGGCGCAGAGAGCCTTTCCGAATTATCCCGACTCCCTCGTCTGGCTGGTTTCAGACGACGGTCTGGAAACGCTCAAGCTTTGGCGTCAACGAGTCGCCGATTATCCGGATTCTTTTAAGCTGGACGCGGCGATTAGAAAGGAACTCCCCTTTGACCGCGCCGTCGCCATATCCGGTCAGCTGTCGCTGAGCGAGAAGATTAAACGCAAGTTCCCGGATTTTCCATCGTTGATTGTAACAGACAAAGGACTTCAGCAAGCGACGGATTCTTTGATCGCTCAATACAAATGCAGCGCCGCGTTGAAAGAGTTGTCGTCTGAAAACGTTTGTTTTTCCGACCTCTGCTGCGGCATCGGAGGGGATCTAATCGCGTTCGCAAAAGCCGTTCCCTCAGTCGGCGTTGATCTTGACCCAACAACCGCGCTGTTCGCTCAAACCAATTGTCGTTTGGCGGGAACGGACGCTAAAGTTTACTGTTGTTCGGCGGAAGAGTTCGATTTGTCAAACTGCAATCTCGTTCATATTGATCCGGACAGACGCCCCGGCGGACGAAGAACGACCAACGCCGATTTCTTTCAGCCGCCGCGCGAGTTCATCGATCAGCTTGTCAGCCGCGTTGGGCGGGTTATTGTCAAGTCTGCGCCTGGCGCGAGTATTCCTGAATCGTGGCGTCAAAACGCTCAATGGGAATGGATTGAGCATAACGGCGAATGCAAGCAGGCCGTCGGCTGGTTCGGATTCGAAAGCCGCCCGGGCGACACGATTCGCGCAACAATTGTCTCGGAAACGGGAATAGAATCCTTTTTCGCGCCGGCGCCGAAACGATCTGGCGTGTTGTCGTTTCAATCGCAAAAGGCGTTTCAGCCGAGCGACTGCAAGTACATCTACGCGCCTGCGCCATCGCTGTCAACGTCTGGACTCATTCCCGCGTTCTGTCAGCGTTTTTGTTTAACAGAACTTTCTCCCGGCGGGTATTTGGGATCAAACGAACTGTTGGCGTCTCCATTTGTAACAGCGTTTGAAATTGAGGAAGTTTTCCCGCTCAACGCGAAAAAAGTCAAACAGGGCTTGAAACAAAAAGGCGTTGACCGTATAATAGTTAAAAAACGGGGAGCCGTTCCTGAACCGGAGGAATTCCTCAAAAAGCTGGGATTCCCCAACTCCGCCCCGCCGGACGCGCCAACGCTGCTGCTGTTCGACAAATTCGCCATTTTAGGGATAAGACAATAGGTTAATCATTCCGTATTAGCTCTACTCCCTATTCCCTACTCCCTATCCCCTGGTACTATGAATACTACCGAAAACGAACCTGACATGCGCCATAAAAGAAATCGTTTTATCGCCTTTGTTGCATTTTCCGGAATTGTTGTTGCTGCAGCAATCGCCGCCGCGCAGTTTTCCTGGTTCTCCGGTCGCAAGCCGCTCACGCCGAAATATCAAAGCAAACTCCGACTGTCGGACATCCCGTTTAACGGTCAGCAGGCGATGGAATATCTTAGAGCTTTGTGCGACATCGGTCCGCGCTGCACCGGGTCGGAGGGCATGAAGCGTCAGCAGGAGTACATCATTAACTACTTCCAACAGTTTGACTGCAAAGTGGAACGCCAGCTTTTTGATTACCCGCACCCACTGACGAAAGAGAAAACGCGGGGCTGCAATATTATCGTCCGATGGCGTCCGGAACGAGCGGAGCGCATTTTGCTTTGCACGCATTACGACACGCTCCCGTATCCGATGAAAGACCGACGCAACCCAAAAGGACGTTTCGTCGGAGCGAACGACGGCGCCAGCGGAACCGCCATATTAATGGAACTGGCAACGTGGATGGAAAAGGGACAAACCTCTATCAATCCCAAATACGGCGTTGATTTTGTTTTCCTGGACGCGGAAGAATTCCTGTTTTCTCAAACCGGACGCTTTTTCGTCGGATCAGAATTTTTCGCGTCTCGGTACGCCGCCAATCCCCAGCGGGGATACACGTACGTCAAAGGCGTTTTGCTGGACATGGTCGGCGACTCCGATTTACAGATTTACTACGAACGCGTTTCGATGTCGTGGCGGGACAGCTCGCCCATCGCTCGCGAGATTTGGAAAGTCGCCGCTCGGCTCAAAGTCAAAGAGTTTATTCCAACGACAAAATACGAAATCAGCGACGACCATTTAATGCTTCACAACCGCGGCGGCATCCCCTGTATTGACGTCATTGACTTCGATTATCCGTACTGGCATACGATGGACGACGTCCCGTCAAACTGTTCCGCGCTGTCGCTGGCAAAAGTCGGCTGGGTGATTGCTGAATGGCTAAAAGAAACCAAATAGACGTGGTTTATCCAAGCTTCAACGCCTGAGCGGATTGAGCAAGCGCTCCTGTTTCGTCCTCAAAGGCGGCTTTTTCTTCCGGCGTAGTCAGATTCGTCCAGCCGCGTTTTCCCGCCTGAGGGGATTCTCTGGACAGCTCAACGTACACGCCGTAATTGTAATTCGCCTCGCGCAAGGCGTCAAGCGCTTCTTTGACGTCGACGTTCCCCTGACCGAAAGGCAGATGTTTATGCTCGCCGCGTTTCATGTCTTCCAGATGAACGTTGACAAGGCGGTCTTTCCATTGCAGAATCGTTTCTCGAACGGGTTCGCCGTTACAAACCAGATGCCCGACGTCGATTGTCAGCTTTAATCGTTTGTCGCCGTCGAGATATTCTAACAGCGTCTGGAATTCCGCCATGTTGGAAATGAACATGCCCGGCTCCGGTTCAAAGGCGACTGTAACGCCCTTTTCCGCTGCGTAGTCCAGCGTCTGGGTCAGCCCCTCTATAAGATACCAGAACAGAAACGCGCCGGAAGCGTCAATCGTCGACGCCGTTCTGCCAGACCCGTCCGGACAGCGACCAGACCAGATTGATACGCAGTCCGCGCCAATTTGCGCTGTCATGTCGATAACGCGTTTATAGAACTCGACTCGCTGAAACCGCTCGACGGCCGACGGGGAAATGAGCGTCGGTTCGTGCTTGACTTCCGGGTTGAGCAGGAACCGCGCCCCGGTTTCCAGAACGAACCGAAATCCACGCTCCGCCTTCCATTTTCGCAGCGTCTGAATTTGCTCTGGCGTTTCCTCCGCGCCGGGCTGAAGCAGTCCGTAATCGACCGTTAGTCCCAAACCGGCAAACCCGTTTTGCGCCGCCAGTTCCAGCGACTCTTCCAGCGAATGTTTCGGCAGTCCGTTAGTATTATATCCAATGTAAAACATACTTTGATTATACATCTTTTTTGGGAGTAAAGCAATAGTCCATAGAGTTAGGAATTAGGAGTGAGGAGTGAGGAGTTATTTTTGAGCAGCGCTTTGCGTAATTCCGCATTCCGCATTCCGCATTCCGAATTCCTAATTAAAAAATTTCCTCTTGCTCTAATTCTTAAAAAAAGCTAAGATAGGGTATTGTAATAGACTAAACAGATTCCCGAGCAGAGGCGCGTCGCGTTATCTGCCTATATTTACCTACGGATTTTACCATGTCCCTGACTCGCCGACAATTTGCTGCTGCGTTATTTTGCGCCGTTCTGACTGGAACCGGTCGCTTTAGTTCTGTATGCTCCGCTCAACAGAGATATTTGAACGCGGACGTTTACAAAATGGAACTCTACGCTCTGACAGAAGAACAAAAAGCCTTTATTGACATCGTTATTTCCCTGGCGGAAGAACAGGCTATTCCCCCGTCGATTGTAGAGAAATGCTTCTTCTACGCCAGAAAGAAATCGCAGAAACATCGCCGCTACTACTATTTCAAGAAAGCCCTTGAATTTGCTCTCAATGAGAAGGGATACAATTTAGAAAAACTGATGTCGAAAAAGAGATAGGAAACAGGGAGTAGATAGCAGGGAATAGATTTTAAATTCGCCGAAGGCGAAAACTGTTTAATCTGTAAAAACTGTGTACGGACTGACCTGCAAAAACGCCAGGAGCCAACTTACCGGAAGAGCCTGAAATTATTTCCAAAGAAGAATTTTCACTGTAGAAAGGCGTGTATAACAGTAAGGGTTGAAACCGCCGGTTACAATGAGTTTCGTCCCTTCGGGACTAACGCGGACTCACGTCCGCGGTCGCTGCTGCAACATCTCTCCTGAATGTAACTGCGTTCGCTCCGTTACAGTCTTTCATTGGACTATCCGTCTATCCCTTCACGCAATTCAATATCGCGGAGTGGAGTTTCTCATTTGACGTTGCCAGCAATGCGGCGCGGTCGACGTCAAACGGGGAACCATCGGCGGCTGTTACAACTCCGCCTGCCTCTTTAACCAGCAAAATGCCGGCGGCGACGTCCCACGAATGGGCGGAAAAGTTCATCGTAGCGTCAAAAATTCCCCGCGCTGTGTACGCCAGATTCAGCGCCAGCGATCCCGTGCGGCGCATCGCCTGACATTCTCCCGTCAGTTTGAGAAAAGCCTTGAAGTCGTCGCATTCCTGCGTTATGTTGGGCGGGAATCCAAACCCGATAAGGGAATCGATGAGCTTGTCAACGGGCGAAACGTGAAGCTCGGCGCCGTTGAGCCACGCCCCGTGCCCGGCAACGGCGGAATAGAACTCGTCGTAACAGGGTGCGTAAATCCCGCTGACAAACAGCTCGCCCCGAAATTCCAGAGCCAGCGAGACGCAAAAATGCGGGCTGCCGTGAGCGTAGTTTGTCGTGCCGTCCAGCGGGTCGAGAATCCAGCGGTACTCGGAATCCGGGTCTGGAACGGGGTAATTTGTATCGTCGATGGTTTCTTCCCCGACGAAAATATGAGTGGGAAACGCCTCAGCAAGAATGTCCCGCACGGCTTTTTGCGCTTTGCGGTCGGATTCCGTTACCAGGTCGCGGACGTCTTTATGATACACCGCCGCTTTGCCAAACCCGTCCATGAGGACTTTCCCCGCCGCCTTGCACGACTCTCGAAGAACTTCTGTAAAACTTGCCATATTTGTCTTTCTTAAATTAAGGTTGAACGACAAGAGGGGAACGCCAACTTTAGCTTCCCATTTTGTCTTCGCAGGATTCGATTTCCGTTCGCGTCCCGCAGGACCTTTCCACTTTTTTCATCGTGATCGAACAGCACATAGTCGAGGGAGGCTCCATAGTTGCTGCTCTTACTTGCAAAATGTTTTAAGATCGCCATACCCGCTCTCCGAGATTTTTTCTAACAGAGACCTGGCTGAAAAAATCACTTCGATTGCTTCATTGATTTTCTCTGTCACTTCTTTGGACCGGATTCCACCGGTATTAAAGTATTTTGCAATCTGGTTCAGATTTCCTGTGGCATTTGCCATGCGGAAGATTAAGACAGCCC